>DGHD01000037.1:0-43914 GCA_002392505.1 Christensenella sp. UBA3857
CATTACCAGTTAATTACTGCCAAATCGGCGTCATACTTAAGTATCCTGTTAGCATCAACGACATCCAATTCACCGTCGCCGTTTGCATCGCCTGCCATGATCTGCAGGTTCTTGTTGATGAAGGGCTTGGTCATTGTATCGGCGTCATACTTCAGGATCGCGGTCGCATCGATAGCATCCACCGTGCCGTCAAGGTTAAAGTCACCCCTGACAACGATCACGAGATTGACGTCCGCGTTGACCGTTACGGTGAACTTGTGCTCGCCGTTCTCGGTGGTGCACCGGATGGGCGTATAAGTACCGTCGCCATTGTCGATCGCAACGATGCAGGCAATATCATCGGTATAGGATACAGTGAACGTTACCTCGCCGTTGTAGAGCTGATCGGCAACAAGGCTGGTCACAGCAGTGTCGGCGGTGTAATCCGTTACGTAGATGTGGTAACCGGTGGGTTCGACGGCCTCGAACTGAGCGGTGTAGGTCGCTTCGCCGTTGACAGGAGCGATCTCGGGATCCCAACCGATGAAGTTATAGGTGGTCGTGCCTTCGGCGGGCTTAGCGGGGGTCTCGCCGTTGTACGCGGGAGTATCGCCGTAGGCTACCTCGCTCGTCTGGAGCACAGTGCCGTCATAGTTGACGAACTTGATGTTGTACTTATTGACAGTCGACTCGAACTGCGCAGTGTAGGTGGCTTCGCCGGTAACTGCGGCGATCTCGGGATCCCAACCGGTGAAGGTGTAGGTGTACTGAGCGTCGCCGGGCTTAGCGGGGGTCTCGCCGTTGTACGCGGGAGTCTCGCCGTAAGCTACCTCGCTCGTCTGGAGGACAGTGCCGTCATAGTTGACGAACTTGATGACGTACTTATTGACAGTCTCCTCGAACTGCGCGGTGTAGGTCGCTTCACCGGTAACTGCGGCGATCTCGGGATCCCAACCGGTGAAGGTGTAGGTGTACTGAGCGTCGCCGGGCTTAGCGGGGGTCTCGCCGGTGTACGCGGGGGTCTCGCCGTAAGCTACCATACCCTGCTGGAGGACAGTGCCGTCATAGTTGACGAACTTGATGTTGTACTTATTGACAGTCGCCTCGAACTGCGCAGTGTAGGTGGCTTCGCCGGTAACTGCGGCGATCTCGGGATCCCAACCGGTGAAGGTGTAGGTGTACTGAGCGTCGCCGGGCTTAGCGGGGGTCTCGCCGTTGTAAGCGGGAGTATCGCCATAAGCTACCTCGCTCGTCTGGAGGACAGTGCCGTCATAGTTGACGAACTTGATGACGTACTTATTGACAGTCGCCTTGAACTGCGCAGTGTAGGTGGCCTCGCCGGTAACGGCAACGATCTCGGGATCCCAACCGGTGAAGGTGTAGGTGTACTGAGCGTCGCCGGGCTTAGCGGGAGTCTCGCCGGTGTACGCGGGAGTCTCGCCGTAAGCTACCTCGCTCGTCTGGAGCACAGTGTCGTCGTAGTTTTTCCACGTTACTGTGTACTTCTCTATCGTCCATATCGCATAGAGCGTGACGTCATGATTGAACATTACGGTGGCGCCGTTGCCATATAAGACTTGACCGTCAGGAGTCTCCGCCCACCCTTCGAAATTGTGTCCTTCGCGGGTGAACATGATCGCCTTCAGCGAAACATAAGATTCTGCGTTGTATATGAACTCCTGTGTATCTGTTCGTCCGCTGCCGTCGTTGGCGTCAAAGGTAATAGTGAATTTTTTACCGATTTGTACGGTATCCGAATAGGATCTCCCATCCAATTCAACAGTCGCGGTGTAGCTTATATAAGTTGAAAGACTATCGTCAATTACGATTTCCGTTGCCGTAATGGTCTCAACATGTTCCGGATCCCTTGCGCACGTGAATGTGGCCTTTGCCCACGACAAATCATCCGCCCATTCCCAAACAGGCTCGCCCCAATCGTGACCGAGGGCAGGGGTCTGCTCAGTTATACTGTTGGTATAAGTCCTTCCGTTGAAAGTTACTTCAGCAGTAAAAGTCCTGAGACCCGCATCCTCACAAGTCGGCGATGCGGTGTCGGCATATGTGATCGTCTCGGCGGCGACCGTCTGCGTATGGTTCGGATCATTCGCGCAGGTGAACGTCGCCGTTGCGTCGGTATAGCCGGTCCATGTCCAACTCGGTCCGCCCCATTTGTGGAACACGGCATAATAAGTAACGTTTCCGGTCACGTTGGGTAAGGTTGAAATAACCGTACCGTCAATGCTGTCCGACCAGCCCGCGAACGTGTAAGTGTACTGTGCATCCGCAGCTTTAACGGGAGTTTCGCCGTCATAGGAGGGCGCTGCGCCCGCCTCGACTCCGGTGTCCGTTTCAAGAACTGCGGTGCCGTCATCGTTCATCCATGTTACGGTGAAGGTATTCTGTTTCCACTGGGCATAGAGAGTGGTATCTGCGGAAAGCGTGATCTGATCGCCGGCAGCGTATGCAACACCCGTGCCGTCGGCCTTTGTGTTCCATCCGTCAAATATGCTGCCGGTCGGTGCCGTGAAGCCGTTTGCCGCAACGGTGAACTGAGTGCCGGAAAGCCCGCTTGACGAAGCCATCTCGCCGGAGCCGCCGTTCGCGTCATAAGACAGCGTAACGGGTCGGGCGGTGGTCCACACGTTTACTCCATTGCCGTTGATCATGCCGTACCACGTGGTCTTAGTAAGCGAATTATAATCGGTCTGACCGTCATCGACGGCTGCATCAAAATTAGTAATGCCCTTTATGGGAACGTAAGCAACGGTTACGCTTGCAGCGTTTTGATTATCTGACTGCGTCCACTCTTTTATGGTGCCGTTGGAAAGCGTCCCGGTGATATTGATCGTACCCGTTCCGGTAAGATAATTGTAGCCGTTGCCGTATGTCGTCAGCCCGGTAAGCTGGTTCGTTACATACAAACCGCCGGCAACGTTCATCGTTCCGTCGACGTTCAGCTTTGCGCTTCCGACGTTTGCGGCTGTATTTGAAGCATAGCTCAAGCCGGACAGCCTGGTGAACGCCGTCGGATAAGCTGCAGCGGAATAACCAGTGAGCGCTTTGAACCCGTAATCATTTGCGCGGTAAAGCACAAGCCTTTTCCCGCTTGCGATATTGAGAGTTCCCCCCTCCTTAACGTCTACAAGCGCGCCGGGAAGAAGCTTTGTATTGTAGTTCAGCGTCAGGCTGCCGCCATTCATGATCTCAATGGCATAGCAGTAGTTGATAGGCAGATCGTAATTCGATGTATCTATTGTTTCCGAAAAGCCCGAAGCGCTGACAGTAATAACGAACTTTCCGGACTGTATATCGCTTCCGGACTCCGCGCGGAATATGGTTTTATTATTATATGGGCTCGCCGGGCTGAACGATTTGGTCAGGCTGCCGCTGCTGATATTGAAAAGCGCGTTGCTGCTGCCAATAGCGGTAACGGATCCGTTGCTCTTTATACCGCTGATCGAAATACAGTAGCATGCCGTCAATGTTGCGCCCTTTACGTATGTGGTGGTCACCTCATTCGTTTTTAAGAAGAAGCAGTTGAACGGGAACGCGCCGTTACTTCCGGTAACGGTAGGCAGTACGTATACCGAGCGCATATCGCGGATTTCCATAAGCTCATACACGGTGCCGCCGGACGCGACGTTGACCTTGCCGGGGCCGGTGATCATGCCGTATGCGCAAAGCTTTCCGCCGGAAGCAACGTTCACCGTGCCGTTTATTATCAGCTGACCGACGCCGCCGGTCGCTCGTCCGTTGACGCCGTCGTTGGTACCCTGTACGCCGCTTGCAACAAGGCTGCCCTGCACCGTGACTGTTCCGTTGATGGTTGCCTTTGCAAAAATACTGGCTGCAGTACTCTCCGCAAGTCTTTGAAGATCCGCAGTTGCGGGATCGTCCCAGCTGCGCTGCACGGAAAGCGTTTTACCGTTCGGGATAGTGAAATCCCCGTTCAGCACGATATTGCCCAAAAGCACGACCACGCTGTTTGCGCTGAAAGCTTCATTTAGGGTCTTATAATATGCCGTTGCAGTGGAGTTTCTGGCAATGTACTGATCCGCCGCATTCACGGTCGTACCGGAAGGCGTTTTGTAGGAGTAGGAGGCATTGGAATACCCATTGCTGCCCATGGTGACCGTAACAGCCGGAATGTAAAGCGCGTACGCAGTCGTATTGGCGTTCAAGGCGAAATCATAGTTTTTTTGGAATATTTCCTGTCCGTCGATCTTCCACCCGATATGGAAATATCCGCTGGGTACTGTAGTAACAGACAGAGCTACCGAAGTCCCGCCCAGTGCATCTGTAAGCGCGGCAACGGTTCCGCCGGACGGTATGGTGACGGCAGTACCGTTTACGGCGATCTTGCCGCCGCCTATTAAATTCCCCGCGCAGTCGCAGTTGCCGACCGTCAGAGAATAGTTCTCGGCAACGGGAGTTATCTCAAAATTTGTAACGCCTGCAGTATAGGTGTAGGTCGTGGTGTCTACATCAGCGCTGCTCTGATTGTTGAAGAATCCATAGAAGTATACGAATAAGTATTGCCCTGCCTGGATCGATTCGGATACGCTCCCCGTTGCACTGACAGTCTTTGAAAGATCGGTTTTTACGGTGTTGGAGCGCACCGTGCCGGCCTTGATCTGGGCGATCGTAGGAGCAGAAGAAGTCGTCTTTAACGTGTAGACCCCTTCCATGATATTGCCCTGTCCGTCCGAAGCGCTGATGGTCAGGTTCGAAGAAAAGTTAAATGTTATGTTGACGTCCGCCAGGGCCTGGATCTTGATCACCTTCGAGTTCACTTTGGCGCAAAGCGCTCCGTTCTCTCCGCAGCCCTTATAGTCGCTCACAGCAGTGCTTGAAAGGCTGCCTGTTACGCCTGTGCTGCTGCTGTTTTTCGCCCATGCGAGGTCGTTAGTAGGGGTGGGAACATAGGTGTTGGATGTCTGACCGTTTCTTGACGTGTGGTATGAATAATAGTTGCCCGGACTAGTAACATATGCACCGCTGCCTGTCGAAAGTGTCGCATATCCTGACGGCACGAAAGTCGAATCGATATCGACGTAAGAAGCAACGTTTCCGCCCGTCGTAACGGTGGCAACGCTCTGCAGAGGATCGTCAGCAGAATCGACAACTATATTCGCACTTATCCCCTCTGTTTGGGCAGGGGCTTCAACCTGTTCCTCGGCATGGGCTTCGGGGATAAAGCCGAGGATCAACACAAAGGAAATAATTAAAGCAATAAACCGTTCGCAAATTTTTACTATCATTACCTGTACCGCCTTTTTGTTTTTAAAAAAATTATTATAAAGCCGATCGTTCAACGTATCTGTTCTATTTACCGCTGTTCCGGCTTTTTTTGCCCTTCCAATGTTTTAGCGTAACATATACGGACAAGCCTGCCGCGATACTGATCAACGACCAAAGGTGCGACCAGTCGATCGTCTTTCCGTACGATGACTCCCTGAAAAACTCAAGAATAAATCGAAGACTTCCGTAGGACAGCAAATACAGCGGGTATACTTCGCCGTGCGTTTTGCCCTTGACCACCTTGGGAATGAAATACGCCATGAATGCGATATAATAGACTATCTCTATCTCTCTCGTTGGCCAGCAAAGCGCGGAGCCTTCTGAGATCAGCCGTCCCTTGCAGCAGCCTGCAAAAAGGCAGTTGATCCGGGCGAGAAGCAGCGTGGCTATCAAACATATTGAAAAGATATCAAATACATCCGAAAGCGGACGTTTGAATATCTTTGCTCCGACAAAATACCCTATCGGCATAAAGAATACGGCGCCATATAAGCTCATCGCTTCCGGATGTCCTTCGATCGCGGCGAAAATCCGGACGCAAAACACGCCATAAACCACATGAAGAACCGAGATCAGTAAAACTACCCATGCTTTGGCTTTTAAGCGTTTGCGAAGCTTGAGCAGCCAAATTATCGTAAAGACCCCGGCTAACGACAATAAAAGCAAAAGCCGATGGGCCGTCGCCCACATAACAACCTTATCGATCTCTACCACCTCTATCTTTCCGGGCTTCCTGATTATTTACAGTCAAATACGCGAGCTATAAGTCATTATCGCAAGGATCGGCAGCGCCGGGTCCTTTTTATCACAATGCCGAACGCCTAAAAAAGGCGTTCAGCAACGGGGATTTTTAGCATTAAAACCTGCCGGGCGTTTTCACCCGGCAGGTATTTATATCAATTTTTGCTTATTGTTCCGTCGTCATTTACGGTGCAGCCCCACTCGGTCGTGACTGCGCCGCCGGCGGCCTGTATGGTCTGGGTAACGACGGTGACGGAGAGAGTACAGCCCTCGGGCGCCTCGCCTATCGCGCTGAAGAGCTTGACGAGGTCGGAAGCTGTTTCGCCCTCCGCAACGGGATCAGTGTAATAATAGAATCCGTCAGAATCGCAGCAGAACCATTTACCGTCGGTATTGAATCTGTAATCGACGCCCTCAACGACCTTCTTTGCGTACACGACGCCGTCCGCCATCTTCCAGTTGACGACGACAGTCGCGCGGACGTATACGGGGTAATCCTCGTTGCCGGGTTTTACGTCGACGGTACCGTCGTTCTCATGAACGACCTCTGCCGCGTTTTGCTTTGCGGGCGTATACGTACCGGTTGTGCCTTTACCTACATAATCTTTATTGAATGCGGATGCAGGGGTGCTTCCGTCCGTTTGCTTTAACATGTACGGATAGAAATCAAGCTCGGCTTCACCTTCGGCGACGGTGACTTTTTTTTCGGACAGGATGTAGATCCTATCGTTAGAATTCAGATTTGTCAAAACCTCATAATATGCGTAAATATCTCCGCCATTTTTGCCGGTCTTTCCTTCAAGCTTCGTCCACTTTGAGCCGTCAACGGTAAACTCGATATTGCCGGACTTTACGATCTCTGCGTAAAGATACGCGGGGATCTCGGTCTTTCCATCAATTTTAACAAACGGATCCCTGGGCAGTTCGACCCCGGGCATGACGATGAAGGAGTTGGAATCGACGGGTTCTCCTTCGGTCTTAAGCAGATATGATCCGTCGGTTTTCCGCTCCGCAAGCGGTTCTTTAATATAAATATCGGAGGCGAGACCCGCGTCGATTATCAGCTTTCCCGGAATGCTTATATCCTTCCTGTATTTTGCGGAAATGCCGAAGCCCGCGCTTATCGCGGCAACGAGCAGCAGCGCCAACGCCGCGTAGAGGATCGCCCTCTTTTTCTTGAAAAATTCCTTGACTTTATTCATGGGATGCCTCCTCAGTTGACCTGTTCGAAGGAAACGTTGACGTTGAAGTCATACTCGCCGCCGGCTGCGGGATTGATGATCTCTATAACAAGGGGGACTTTGATCGGCGTATGCTTGGGAGGAATGACGCCGACGTTCGTCCATGTGAAGGTAGTGGTAGTACCGTCCGAGCTAGACGTGCCGGCGTTTTCATTCAGCTTCGGGTCAACGATACCACTCACGTCTTTATTAAATGTCAGCACAACGGTATATCTGACCGCGGTCTCGGAATTATTGCTGAGTGTGATGGTATAATTCCTGACATTCGTGTCTTCCGTTCCACCGCTCATGACCGCATCTACGTTAAACGACGCGACACGGGCAAGATCTGCCCCCGCGCTCTTTGAAACGAACTTTGCGAACATTCCCGAGGCTAAACAGCTCGTTGCGATCGCAAGGCAGACGATGAGCACTGCAACATCAGCAAAGATCCCCTTGGATGCTTTCTTGTGTTTCATAGATATACCTCCCTGACTGGATAACGCGGGTCTTCCCGCTTAAAGGCCGTTACCGGCCGGACTGTTCTTTTTCGGCGTCAGCCGTTTCGCCGAGTTTTTGGCGGAGCTCGGCGATCTCCTTTTCCATTGCGGTGCGGGGATCCGAAGCCTCTGCGCCGATCTTTTCGCGCAGCTCGGCGATCTCCTTTTCGATCTCCGTCTTTTTCGATTCCTCCGTCTTCTCCTCTTCCCTTGTGCGGATGGAGAGAAGCAGCAGTATGAACAGGACGATTAGTATCATTATCATCCCGGGCACGGTCTTGATGAAGCGCATGACCGCGCCGACAAACGGGACGGCGAAGAGCACTTTGCCCTTGATCCTTGAGACGACGACCGGATCATCCGGGGCGTTATTGGCGTCCCCCTGGGTGATCACGGTACCGGAGCCGTCGTCCGCTTCGATGACGCGGTGTACGACGGGAGTTCCGCCCGTCTGATACACCACTATGTCTCCGACTTTGAAATTTTTTGCCTTGACGGCGAATATCAGGTCGTTGACGTGATACGTCGGCTCCATACTGCCGGAGAGGATCACTCCGACGCCGAAGCCCAAAGGCATGGGGAGCGTTTCGTTCCTTACCGCCTTTACGACAAGGCTGTAGACGCAGCAGTACACCACGAGGACCGCCAATATGAGGGCAATTATCCTGCCGGCGTTCATCTTAACATTTTTGGGTGTTTTGGTCTCGCTGCCGTCCATTTGAGCCTTGATCCTTACGCTGAATTATTCGGCCGCCTCCGCCGCCTTCTCCTTCTTTTCACGGCGGTTATCCTGTACGCGCCTGATGATGGCGAATACGAGCACGACCGCGCTGATCGCTATGAGCACGATGCCCCACTGGATCATGGAGCTGCCGCCGGTATGCGGCGGGGTGGGGGTCTCGCCCTCTACTATAATAAGGAAGCCGATCAGTGCGTCGTCCGCCTCGTCCCACGCGGCCTTGTTGCCGAGATAGGTATCGATGGGATCGGACTCATAAATGCCGGGCTCGATCTCGTCGCCGCGCTCGAAGATCCAGTACCAGTTGATGTCGAAGTCCTGAATGGCCTTGGGATCGACCGTGCCGGTCACGGCTTTGTCGCCGATAAGATCGTCGACGGTAACGCCCTCGGGCAACAGGGACTCATAATCGGTCGCGGGAACGGAGCCCTCCGCTTTGAAATCGCCGTAGAGCTCAAGTATGTCGCATTCCTTTATCATCCACGCGAGCGCGGTGTAGGTGATGGTATCGTCGCTGTCGTTCTTGAGCCTGATGGTGGTGGGCAGCTCCGTACCGGGAGCGAACACGTTATCCTCGTTCTCGGAATTGACGTTCTGATAATAGGTGGAGAAGAAGGAAAGCTCCGCAATACCGTCCTCATGGACGACGGTATTTTCATCCCATGTGAGCTTCTGGTTGGCGAACGTCAGCAGATGCTGGGGGCTCTCCGCCCTGCCCGCATAAGTCAGAAGCACTATCAGAGGAAGCGTTATGACCTCCAGAATGAACAGGACCAGTATGGTGGGCAGGAGCCACCTGTTCGTCCTCTTTGCTTTACTCATAAGCAGATCTCCCTTCTTATCGTTTGCGGCGTGAGCCGCGGAAAACGTTCATTATGAAACGCCTTTCGGCATGGATCAAAGAGTCCGTACTTCGGGCGCTTTGATCCGCGCCGGATGATGAACCCGGCCCGCCCGCCACGAGAGCGGGCCGGGGATTCATTTAGATCAGATAATTGCCTGCAGTGCAATTAGTCGATCTGGGTAGCAGCGGCAACAAGAGAACCCTTGATGTGAACATGAACGTTCTCGTTCTCTGCAAGACCATCAACACCGGCGGCAACGTTGCCGAGGTAGGTGTCAGCCTTGTCATAAAGCTCGACGTTCTCCTGCTCGAATTTCCAGGACCAAACAAGCTCAAACTTATAGTTCAGAGCGGTGTTGGGATCGAAATCAAGAGAAAGGGTGATAACACCGTTCTCATCCTTGAGCTGGAAGTTATGGCCTTTGCCATGAGTAAGCTGTTCAAGAGCGTTGTCTACAGCCTGCTGATAGGCACCATTACCTCCAACCTTGCCGATAATGGCGAGAGCGTCATGGATCGAGCAGCCGTCAGCAGTCAGACCGTAGTTGGCAAGGACAGTCTGATAGTTGGGAAGCGAGGTGATGATCTTGTTGGCAAGGGACTGACCGTTGATAAGCATATCCCACTTTACGGGAGAATAATCCTTATCGAGCGTGAATTTGCCGGTATAGCCGTAGGAGCCGTCATCGGCCTTTACGAGCTGGGTGTAATCGGTGTAGGTGCCGGCCTTAAGGAATACGTCCTCCGCAGTGTTTGCGGTAAGGCTTACGCGGGTCGCAACTTCGGGAGTACCGGAAATCGTGCCGGTAAGCTTTGTTCCGACGTCTTCCCAGCTGGTGCCGGGAGCGACGACCTGCTCATTGTTGGAAGCAACGACAGAGAATTCACCGGGATAAGCGTTAGCACCGGTTTCGTGAGTCTTATACTTAGTAGAGAAAGCGTTTCCGTCTACGGTGATAAGAACGCCCCACTTCGCAACGCGAGCGTTGTCCTCGCCCTGCGCCTTGGTGACGTACTTAGCGAAGGTGCTGCCTACGAAGCAGGCGGTGATCATGGTGAGAGCCAGCATGAGAGCTGCAACTTTCACAGTCCAATTCTTCTTCATAAGAATCTTTTCCTCCTATAAATATTTTTTAGTTGGGGCAATTCCTGCCCGGAGTTACTCGGGACAAAGCGTTGTCCCAACGGTGAGACCGGCGTCCGGTAATGCGCCCCCGTGGCATGGCGCTTTTGTTATCGAAGCTTTTCTCACATTATATCCTCCGTCGGGGACGCGTGGCCGCCGCCCGACGGGAAATATACTCATTCCGCCTTGGGGTCCTCCCCGGAGGTCTTAGCCTCCTGCTCTTTGGCAAGGGCCCTTAAACGCTCGAGCTCTTTCTCGAGCTCCTCGGTCTTGTTATCCTCCTTCTTGGCGGAGCGCGACCTGCGGATGATGTCGTAAATGATGAACGTCAGCACCGGGATGCCGATGAACAGCGCCATACCGAGGGGCTTCTGAAGGAAGTAGATGAAATCGCCGAGGGCAGGTATGCGGGACTTGTACACGCCGACGAGCTTATCGGCGGGAACGGGATCGGAGTCCTCCGCGTTGTTCGCGTCGCCCTTCGTGGCGAAGGAGAGCTGCCCGTTTTCGTTATTTACGCCGATGACCCTATGCGTTACGACGGAGCTGTTCTCCATAAACGAGATGACGTCGCCCACCTTTACGTCAGCCGGATCGGTCTTCCGGGAAAATATGAGATCGCCCACCTCGATATGATCCTTTGCGGGACGCATGACGAGATAGAAGGGTTCCTCCATATCGGCGGCGTTGACGCTCATTATCCTGTTCGCGACCTTATAGTCGCCGACCATGGTATAGACCGTATCGCCGACTTTGATGGAAGCGAGCTGCTCCTCGCTCATGTCGATGATCTCGGAGCGGTAGATGCTGTGCTGCACGTCGCTGCTCATTGATCCGGATTTAACGACCATCGGCGTGATGCCGAACACGGACGGCGGAACGTCTTTGTTTATAAGACCCTTGACTATGATAGTCAGGTTGAACAGGAGCATCATGCCGAAGATCACGCAGAGGACTATGCCGACTGCGGAGACGATCTTGCTTGCAATAGACTTCTTTTCTTTCATTTTCCCTCCTTATAGGGCCGGTGCCTGCGGATCGGATCCGCAAAAGGCGTTTTGTCATATAAGGTTTTGCCGTATAGCAGAGTACAGCTCTGCCGACAATGCCATATACTCAAGGTATATATTACCACAATTGGTATCAAAAGGCAATAATAATTTCAAAAAAAGACAGAAAATAATTAGATTTTTCACATTTGTACAAAAAGTGACAAATGCCAAAAACAACGCAAGACCCGCCAAAACGGCAGGTCTTGTATATTGTGTGATTCAATCACACATCATCTTGTCTATGATCGCGTAAAGCGCCGATCCGGGATCCTCGGTCATGCGGGTCTCGTTCCCGAATTCGAGGAGCTTACCGGACTGCGAAGCCTCCTCCCAAACGGGAAGATCGGATTCGTTGGGATCGCCCGTCTTTACAAAATTGAGAAGATACGAGGTCATCTCCTCGGCAAGCTCACGGTCCCTTTCGCCGAACAGGCGCGATGAAGCCGGCATATTGCCGTAGAAGTAGATGAGCTCGCCGCTGTGCCACGGACCTAAACGGCCGTTCTTCTTTGAAAAGCGGTACTCGTACGCGCTTATCCCGTTCGCCTTTGCGGCTTCCGCAAGGGCGTGGTGCGAATGATCGAAGAACAGCGCTCCCCAGATCGCCGCCCATGCTTCGTCCGCTTCCTTATCGCTCGATACGGGATAGAGGGCCAGCACCTCGTCCGCGTATTCGCCGAAGGCGTCCCTCACGCGCTTTTCGAAATCGGAGAGCTTCGCGTGATCGAAGATTATGAACGGGCCGCTCTCCTCGCTGTTGAAGCCGTGGAGTATCTGCTTTTCGTTGAAGCGTCCGTTAAGGTACGATTCGTACGGCGTTTCGGTAAGCGCGTATCCGTCGACCGTTATATGATGCTGGGTATACGCCTCGTTCACGAGCTTCTTTGCGGGGATCGCGCGAAGCTCCGCGGCGGTCTTCGCGCCGTAACGCTCCATGAGCTCCTTCCCGCTTGCGAGCGCCTCGTTCATGAGCCTGAACGAATGCGGCGGCTCCTTTGCGGCGAGCGTGGAGCTTTCGAGCACCACCCGCTCGAACAGCCCCTTCGCAAGGGGAGAGGTCGAGAGCGCGCTCACGCAGGCGGCGCCCGCCGATTCCCCGGCGACGGTCACGTTCCCGGGATCGCCGCCGAAGGAAGCGATGTTTTCATGCACCCATTCGAGCGCGGCGATCTGATCGAGCAGACCGTAATTGCCTGTGGTCCCGTCAGGCGATTCGTCCGCGAGCTCCTCCGATGCGAAGAAGCCGAACGCGCCGAGTCTGTACGCCATATTGACTACTATCACGCCCTCTCTCGCAAGACCCTCGCCGCTGTAATCGCCGTACCAGGGCTGACCGGTCTGGAGCGAGCCGCCGTGTATGTAGACGAGCACGGGCAGCGCCTCATGCTCCCCCGCGGGACGCCACACGTTGAGGTAGAGCGAATCCTCGCTCACGGGAGGCACGTAATTGTCCTTCAGCGATATCTTGTAATCGTGATAGCCGACGATCCTTGTCAGGGAGTCGTAGATCGGCAGGTTTACGGGCTGCATGCTCATGGGAGCGAAATGATCCGCCTCGAGCACGCCTTCCCATTTTTCGGGCGGCTGCGGCTCCCTAAAGCGCAGCTCGCCCACGGGCGGCGCGGCGTAAGGTATGCCGGCGAATACCTCGACGAGCTTATCCTCCGTCTTCACTCCGCGCACTTCGCCGTACGCGGTCGTTACGATCCCCGTCTTTTCGGGATGCGCGGCGCTTACCGCGGGCACCGCCTTTGTTGGAGGCCAGCTTAAGAGGAATATGCCCGCAAACAGCGCGATGAACCCGGCAAACGCCGCAAGGCGCAGGAGGAAGCCCTTTTTGCAGAGCTTTTTTACGCGGAGCAGCACGTACCCCGCGGTGAGCGCCGCGGCGAGCGCGAAGCCCCAGAGCGAGTTCTTGTTGAGCTCGAGCAGGGCGAGCATGATCAAAACGGTCACGGTAAGGAGCGCGGCGAACCAAAAGCCGAAGCGCTTCCTTTGTTTTTGCTTGCTTTTGTTCATTTCTTCCCCCGTCAGCTCAATTCGAACGCGCCGGTGTAGAGCTTGTAATATCTGCCCTTCTGCTTAAGGAGCTCCTTATGGTCGCCGCGTTCTATTATCCTGCCGTTCTCGAGCACCATTATGGCGTTCGAGTTCCTGACGGTCGAGAGCCTGTGCGCTATTACGAACACCGTCCTGCCGTTCATCAGCTCATCCATGCCCTTTTCGATGAGCGCCTCCGTGCGGGTATCGATGGAGCTCGTCGCCTCGTCGAGTATCAGCACGGGCGGATCGGCGACCGCCGCCCTCGCTATCGCGATGAGCTGGCGCTGTCCCTGGGAGAGGTTCTCGCCGTCGTCGACGATCATAGTGTCATAGCCCTGCGGCAGATGCATTATGAACGAATGCGCGTTCGCGAGCTTCGCCGCATGCTCGATCTCCTCGTCCGAGGCGTCCTTTTTGCCGAAGCGGATGTTCTCGCGCACGGTCCCTGTGAACAGGTGCGTATCCTGAAGCACCATCGCCAGGCTTCGCCTCAGGTCGTCCTTCGATATGTCGCGGATATTGAAGCCGTCGTATGTAATGACGCCCTCCTGGATATCGTAGAAGCGGTTGATAAGGTTCGTGATGGTCGTCTTGCCCGCGCCGGTGGAGCCGACGAAGGCGATCTTCTGCCCGGGCTTTGCGTAGAGGCTGATATCGTCGAGCACGAGCTTCTTGCCGTCGTAGCTGAAATCGACGTCATGGAAGCGGACGTCGCCCCTCACGCGGGTGAGGCTGCCGTCCGGGGTCTTCCAGCCCCAGATATCGGTTCGCTCGGCGCACTCGACAAGCTCGCCGTTTTCGTCAATGCGGGCGTTGACGAGACGTATCTCGCCCTCGTCCTCCTCGGGTTCCTCGTCGATGAGCTCGAATATCCTCTCCGCGCCGGCAAGCGCCGCGAGTATCGAGTTGAACTGCTGGCTCATCATCGTGATGGGCTGTGCGAAGTTCCTCGTGTACTGGAGGAAGGTGATGAGACTGCCGACGGAGAGCGTTATGAACGCGGGATAATTGCCCTTAAGGAGCGCCACCGCCATCAGCGTGCCGACGAGCGCGGTTATCGCGTACTGGATGTAGCTCAGATTTCCCATTATGGGCATGAGTATGCTCGCCCAGGTGTTCGCTCCCGCCTCCGCCTTGCGAAGGTTATCGTTGAGCTTTGCGAAATCGCCGTTTATGCGCTCCTCGCGGCAGAACACCTTTACGACCTTCTGTCCCTCGGTCATCTCCTCGATATAGCCGTTCGCCGTACCGAGCGCCGCCTGACGCTTTTTGTAGAACGCGCCGGAGCGTTTGCCGAGCGCCTTTACGACGAGTATCATGAGCACGAGCATAATGACCGTTATCACCGTGAGCGCGGGACTCAGTATGACCATCATCACGAACACGCTCGTTACCCTGAAAATGCTGTTGATGAGCTCGGGTATGCTCTGGCCGACCATCTCCCTCATGGAGTCGATATCGTTGGTATAGCGGCTCATTATCTCGCCGTGGGTGTGGGTGTCGAAATACTTGATGGGCAGCTTCTGCATCTTCTTGAACATCTCCTTGCGAAGATCGAGAAGCACGCCCGTCGAAACGTTGACCATCAGCCTCGCGCGGACGAAAATCGCAATTATGCCGATAATGTAGACTATCGCCATTTTTACGATCTGGCGGGTGAACGCAGCCCAGCGCTCGGGCGTTGCGCCGTTGTCCACCATCGGCTGTATGTAATCGTCAACGAGCGGTCTTAAAAGCGCCGTGCCGTACACGTTCGCCTCCGCTGCGAGTATTATGCACGCCGTTACGATTATGAGAGTAAGTATATAGGGTCTGAAATATTTGAGCAGACGAAGGAAGGTCCTTTTGGCGTTCTTGGGCTTGGCGAATTTGGGACCGCCCCTTCCCGCGGGACCGCGCGCTACTCTTTCGGATGCTTTGGGTGTTGCGCTCATTCTTCGTCGCCTCCCTTCATCTGGGAATCATAGACCTCGCGATAGATCCGGTTGGTGTTATAGAGGTTCTCGGGCGTATCGAACGCGACGAGCTTTCCGTCGTCCATGACCATGACGCGGTCGGCGTCCATTACGGAGGCTATGCGCTGGGCGATTATGAACGTCGTCGTCCCTTTGAGCTCAGTACGCAGCGCCTTCCTTATCGCGGCGTCGGTCGCGGTATCGCAGGCTGAGGTGGAGTCGTCGAGTATGACTACCTTCGGGCTCTTCAAAAGCGCCCTCGCGATACAGAGCCTCTGCTTCTGTCCGCCGGATACGTTTACGCCGCCCTGTCCGAGGTCGGTCTTATACCCGTCGGGGAAGCTCATTATAAAGTCGTGCGCGCAGGCGGCGCGGCAGGCGGCTTCGATCTCCTCCATGGAGGCGTTTTCGTTGCCCCACTTGAGGTTTTCCTCGATGGTGCCGCTGAAAAGCAGGTTGGTCTGCAGCACCATTGCCACGCTGTCGCGAAGCGTATGGAGCTTATACTCCCTTACGTCGCGCCCGCCGACGAGCACCTGCCCGTCGAGCACCTCGTAAAGCCTCGGTATGAGCTGCACGAGCGTCGTCTTCGCCGAGCCCGTACCGCCGATTATGCCGATCGTCTCGCCCGATCTGACCTTGAAGTTCACGTTTTCGAGGGTAAGGTTATCGGGGTTCTTGCTGTACGAGAAATCGACGTCCCTGAATTCGACGCTGCCGTCCTCCACCTTGAGGGAGGGGTCCGCGTCGTCGTCGTTAATGTCGATCTTCTCGTCAAGCAGCTCGGAGATACGCTTCTGCGAAGCCCTTGTGATGATGAAGCTGATGAACACCATCGAGAGCATCATTACGCTCGAGAGTATCTGCCCGATATACGCGAGGAAGCCCGAAAGATCGCCGACGCGCATATTTCCGGTGACGATCAGCTTGCCGCCGAAGAAGCAGACGGCGATTATCGCGCCGTAGAACAGAAGCTGCGACACGGGGTTGTTCCATATGACTATGCGCTCCGCGGCGCGCTGGGCGCTTCTCAGCGCGGTAGCGGACTCGTTGAAGCCGACCGTTTCGTCGTCGCCCTTTACGAACGCCTTTACCACGCGGATGGCGATAAGGTTCTCCTGTACGCGGGCGTTCATCAGGTCCATCTTGTTGAGCATCTTTTCAAAGAACGGATGCGCCTTGAGCATTATGAACAGCATTATGCCGGCAAGGAGCGGTATCGTCACCGCGAATACGAGCGACAGCCTGGGGTTGACCGCCACGGCGAAGCAGAACGCCGTTATCATTATGATGAAGTTCCTAACGGTCATCCTTATCAGCATGGTGAAAAGGTTCTGGATATTCGTAACGTCGGTAGTGAGCCTCGTCACTATGCTTGCCGTGGAGAATTTATCCACGTTCGCGAAGGAAAAATCCTGCACCTTGCAGAACAGCATGTTCCTGAGGTTCGCCGCGAAGCCCGTTCCGGCGACCGCCGCGAAGCGCGCGCAGAGCGCGCCGGAGATCAGCGCGAACACCGCCATCAGGAGCATAAGAGCGCCGTAAGTGAGTATCACGCGGATGCTCGGCTCCGGAACGAGTATGCCGTCGTTTATGAGCTTTGTCATAAAGAACGGTATCATTATCTCGAGCACGCCCTCCAGTATTATCATGAACGACGCGCCGACCGTCTGCTTTTCATATCCGCGGACGGCGGGAAGAAGTTTTTTTATCATCTTTCGCCCCTTTCCGGGCCGCGGCGGCAAAGCAGATCCGAAAGCTCCATATTGTTCATCTCGCCCGTATCGGCGGATTCAAGGTTTGCTATCAGCCGGTCCAAAAGCCCGTTCGTAAGCTCCTTCTCCTCATCGGTAAAGCCCGCGAACATACTTTCCTCCAGCCCGTCGAAAACGAGGCGGCAGTTGCGCGCCGCGCCGATCCCCGTTTCGGTTATCCTGAGGCTGTTCGCACGGAGATTCCCCTTGCGGGCGTCCCTCTCTATAAAGCCGGACGCCTCCATGCGCTTTAAGCTCTGCGCGACGGAAGCGGGCGTCACCTGCATATTCTGGGCGACCTCCGCCTGCGTGCAGCCCTCGTTCCTTTCTATAAATTCGAGCATCCTCATCTGGGAGGGGGGTATCAGCCCCTTCTCCTGCGCCCTTAAATGATAGCGCATCAGAAGATCTATCCTGTGGAGCTTGCCCCCCACGCGGCAGTTCTTATCCATGGCTCTCCTTTCTCAAAACAGATTTGTTAAGCGATTGATTATTAAGCGATTTATATTTTATTCCCGTTTGGCGGTTTTGTCAACCGGAGGCGGCGCGGAGTCCGAAAATATATGTTGCCCGCGCATATGCTTGACACGGAGCGAAAATGATATTAGAATAAACACGGAAGCGTACCCGAAAGGAAAAGCCTATGAATATCGGCGTGGACGTGGACGGCGTGCTTGAGGCAGGTTTGCATGACAAGTGAATCGCTCATTGCGCAAGGAGGTCAAAATGAAAAAGCATATTATTGTTTCCATCGGCTTATCGATCATCATGCTTTTGACCGCTTGTACCGACAACGGAAAGCCGGCGGATGACCAACCCGCGAGATCGGAAGTTCCCACGGCTGCTCCGACCGAGACCGAACCGCAGCAGAGCACGACGGAGGAGCTGCTTGCCAAAATCGATAAGAAGGATTTCGGCGATTGTTCCGAAAAGCTTATTTCGCTTGAGCCCAACGGGCCGGGCCCGCTTTACGACATGGAGGGCGATCAGCCCGTATATGGGCCGGTGAGGTTTTCCGTCGACGGAAATATGATCTATGTTTCCGACGGACTGGCGCTCGTCGACGGAAAAGTCGAAATGAGCATGTTTGCGTACGATCTGAAAGACGGCTCTGTTTCGCGCATCCCTTACGAAGGCGACCCCGCGGGGTATATGCAGATGATCGCAGTTGACGGCAGGATCTATACAAGCCATTCGATCCTCGACGTTTCGTCCGGCGAGCGGATCCCGATCGAACGCTGTATTTCAGACGACCAGGAATTATCCGGATGCTGTTCCATGACTGCATTTGACGGCAGGATCCATCTGTTTTCGGGTGCATACGAGGGCGAAGCGGAGTATATGATGACCCTTGATGAAAACTCCGGCAATTGGGAGCGCAGCGATATCGAGCTCACATTCAAATACCCGTTTGACGGGAGAAGCGTTAAAGGCATGTTCCCAGACGGCGGGTTCTGCTTCCAAATAATAGAAATAAAATCCGCCACGATCTACATAATACGTACCGACGCGGATTTGGACCCTGTCGTCTGTACGGTCGTCCCGCTTGCTTGGAAGGAGCTTGAGCCCCTCGATTATTCGTTCGAGACCGTTGTGGGGCGCGACGGATACGTTTATTTCATGGCTTGTCTGGAAAACGAGTTCGTCATTTACAGGATCGCGCTTTAATATAAGCGAATATTTAAGACCGCAAAGAACCGAGGGATCGCCCCTCGGTTCATTTTTTTACCTTTCCTTGCTCAAATAAAACAGCGCGAGCGTGCCCGGGCCGGAGTGCGAAAATATATGTTGCCCGCGCATATGCTTGACACGGAGCGAAAATGATATTAGAATAAACACGGAAGCGTACCCGAAAGGAAAAGCCTATGAATATCGGCGTGGACGTGGACGGCGTGCTTGAGGATTTCAGCAAATTCCTGGTCAGCTCCGGCACGAAGTTCTTCTCCGAAAAATTCGATATGGGTCTTGTCGATCCCGAAGCAAAATGCATCGAGGATATGTTTTGCTGCACCGATAAACAGCGCAGGAAATTCTGGTGGGCATGCGGGGCGGAATACCTTTTCCGCCAGCCCTGCATCGACGGCTGCGCGGAGGTGATCTCCCGCCTTGTAAAGGAAGGACACCGCGTATTCATAATCACCGGGCGCGCCATGACCCGCGGCAGGGGTCCGGTTTCGCTGTTCTTCCGCGGGGTGCTGCGCCGCTGGCTCAAAAAGAACGGCATTGAGTATGAAAAGATCGTCTTCTGCCGCAACAGGCGAACGGAGGAGGATAAGCGCCGCGCCTGCCTCAAGCACGGCATAGACGTAATGATAGACGATACCGTCTCCAATCTTACCGCGGCGAGGGATATCGTCCGTCCCATACTGTTCTCCGCGCCCTGGAACATGGAGAACGAGGACCCGTCGCTTATGCGCGTCAGCTCGTGGAGCGACGTGGAGGACGCGATCGAGCTCGCATAAAAAAGCATGATAAAAAACACGGCGTGGGCTATCTCCCAGCCGTCATAAGGATGTTTTGAAGAGCAGCTGCTATCGCGACATGTGGTAACGCGGAGCTCTTCTTTTTGTAAAGCAGCAAGCTTCGGTGTTCCGATAAAGCGCGCGTCCAAGCTTTCATATCCCAACGCCCTTTGACGCATGTATTCGCTGACAGTCAGCCCGCACTTCGCGGCGGCGGTTGCGATCTTCTTCTTTTCACTCTCCGTCAGCTTCACGACCACACGGGGAGGTTCCTTTTTTCTGCCCATGGCATCAGCTCCTTTCCGTAATTTGGACAACAAAAAAGCGCCCGAGGTCGGACGCTGTGCAGATATACTGATTATCTTTTAATACTGTTTGGAAATGGCGTCAACGGCGAACTTATCGCAATCATGCAGTATATGCATCTTGTATTATAATCCAAATGATTAAGATTGGTTAAGCAGTTCCAGTATTTCCGAGCAGTCTCCGCTGTACTTTTCGGCCCAATCCTTTGCGGTGAGCCCATTCTTATCGCTCAGAGCACTGTCTGCTCCGCGGTCAAGCAGAAGGCGGACTGTTTCGGCACGACCCCACAGGGCAGCCGTCATAAGCGCCGTCCTGCCGTTTGAATCGCAAGCGTTTACGTCACAGAGGCCCTTATCGAGTATGACTTCGATCATACCGGTATGCTCGCTTGCAGAGCTCAATATCAATATTCCCGCCCAGTTATCGACTTTATCGCCTATGCGGTCATAGAAATAATCGAACAGCCTAACAACTTCTTCCTCGGTACATTCCTCCGTCGAAGCCGATGAAGCTATGGCCCACATCGCGGAGTATCCATAGTATTTATCGGAAACCAGATCCGCACTTGCACCGTGCTCATAAAGCCAGACAGCCATGTCATAACAGCCTGCATGCTTGCCTTGAAGCGTTGAGCCGAGGGAAGTCAGGAACAGCCCCTTATTCGGATCTGCGCCAAGCTCGACCATGCGCCTTGCGGTATCATAATAACCCATGGTGCAGGCATCGGGCAGCAAATAATCGCTTTGCGGGAAGTCCATGAACACCGCGAGCCAATTCGGAGCGAAAGCGGGCTGAGTGTTGAGACAGCCGGGATGCTTTTCTATCATAGCCTCAGCCTCGGAAACCCTGCCCTGCCCAAACATCTCGGAGATCTTCATTGCATTAACGACCTTAATGCAATGCACCGACAACAGAATGGCGGCAATAAGAAAGACCGCAGATCCAATGATAATTGGAATTATACCCTTCTTTTTCATTCTCAATTACCTCCAAATATCTTTTTCAAACGCAGGGGAATCCTCCCCCGTGATTTTCGAAGATCTCTTCAAGCCTCGCGCGTTCTTCAGCCGTGATTTCAAAATACCGCTTTTTATTGGCGTCATAAACACTCGTGCAGCCGTCGCATGCGGGGCAGTATAATTTTCCCCCTATTTCGATCGAAACGCTCTCCGAAAAGCCGCAGGACGACACGCCGGAATCAAGATTCAGAAACTTGCCCGAAAGCATTTTTCTTATATCACTAGCTTCATCACCGGTCAACTCACAATCGATATCGATACCGCTGTGATGATGAAAATGCAAGACGATGCTTTCCGATTTTCCCGGTCTCGTGACGCACCCCGTGAAAAACATGAGCACGGATAACAGTATAAAGAACGAAGCGATCGCTCTTTTCATATTGCCTCCATTGCATTTATTATGATTCATATAGAGCATTTTCTTTAGAGTCACTATGATTATACCACTCAAAGCCCTCACAGGCAACCCGAACATGGCATCACGTTTTTCACCGGGGGGTATTAGGGGGCGTCCCCCTAAAGAAGAGCCCTCGGGACTCCCCGCGACATTTGCGGCACACAAATGTCCTGCTGGTTACGAAGTTGATCTATGCCCCGACCTTGTGCATGGGGTGTAGCGTGCTTTTCATTAGGCCGTTTATCGACATGGCTCCGCTCGGCGGTGCAGGATCAAGAAATAATCAGAAAAAGGGTCCGAGAAAAGCATATTACTTGCCGATCTCGGATCCTGTTCGTATAGTCGTATTCGTTTTAACGATAAACTTCCTTATCACCATTGGGCCATACGGCCCTGCGCCGTGTTTTTCCGTCCGGAGGAACGAACGGTGAACAAGATCGAGATCTCGGAAACTTTCGTTTGATTATTTGCCGCATACGCCGAGGCGGTCATGCGATGCGTACCCCGCTGATATCGGGGTATGCGCCGGGTCATCTTTCCCTGCTCAAATAGAACAGCGCGAGCGTGCCCGGTCCGGAATGCGCGCCGATGACCGGCCCTATATCCGTAATGAGCTCCGCCTTTTTGCCGAACTCGTCGAATATCATGCGTTCGAGCCGCTCCGCGTCCTCAAGCGAGTCGCCGTGGGATATGAAATATGCGCCGTTTACGGGATCGAGCGCCGTTTCACGGTATTTTTTCACGATCGCCTTAATGGAGTTGATCCTGCCCCTCACCTTCTGCATGGGGATAAGATGCCCCTCGTCGTCCACGTGGAGCACGGGCTTTATGTTGAGCACGCCGCCGAAGAACGCCGCGACCGAGCCGACTCTGCCGCCGCGCTTAAGATACACGAGATCGTCCACGGTGAACCAGTGCGCGAGATGCGGGCGCTTTTCAAGAAGCTCCTTCCCGACTTCGTCCATCGAGGCGCCTTTATCGCGCGCCGCACACGCGTACCTGAGCAGCAGCCCCTCCCCTGCGGAGGCGCACAGCGTATCTATTACGAGTATCCGCCTTTCGGGATACTCCTTCATGAGCTCCTCCGCGGCGAGCTTTGCCGTGCCGAAGGTGCCCGAAAGCCCCGATGAGAAGCAGACGTAAAGCACGTCGAGCCCTTTTCGCAGCATCGGTACGAAAGCCTGACGGAGCATGTTCTCGTTTGCCGCGGCGGTCTTGAACACCTCGCCCGCGCGCATGCGGTCATAGAATTCCTTTACCGGCACCTGCGAGGGTCTCATATCCTCTTCGCCGCCGTCCTTTCGGAAAAGGAGCTCTATCAGCTCGACCTTCCATTCCCCGAGCAGTTCGGGTGAAATATCGCATCCGCTGTCTGTGAAAATAACGTAGTCGTTCATGCCTGTCATACCCTGCCCTTCCTGTGCTTCATAAAGCCGCGCCGTCCGCGGCAAGACCGGATCCCCTTAAGCCCGGGACCGGCTCCTTCCGTCAAAGCGCCCTTACGCCTTCCCTTCCTTCGAAGAAAAGCGCGACGGTGCCCGGACCTATATGCTTGCCGGTGACCGGCTCATACCTTTTTATAACGAGCTCCCCGGGCTTGAAAATGCCCTTTATGCGTTCGCCGAGTTCTAACGCGTCGGCAAGACAGTCGGTAAAAGCTATGCAGACGGTCTGCTCCGTTCCCCTGTCGACGAGCTCGGCGTATTTCTCGGCAAGATATGCGAGCCCCTTCTTTCTGCCGCGCACCTTGTCGCGAACGACGAGATGCCCTTTTTCGTCGCCCTTCAGTATCGGGCGTATGCCGAGCACCGTGCCGAGGAGCGCCTTCGGAGCGGAGATCCTGCCGCCCCTGTGAAGATGCATCAGATCCTCCACGAGCACCACCTGGTAGAGCCTCGCGCGCTTCCTTTCGAGGAAGGCGAGGGTCTCGTCGATGCTCATGCCCTTGTCACGGCATCTGACGGCGTGAAGCACCGCCAGCCCCTCCCCGAGCGACGCCGCGAGCGTGTCGAAGGCGAGTACCCTTCGGTCGGGATATTTCTCCTCAAGCTCCTTTATCGCCGAAGTGCAGGAATCGAACGAGCCGCTGATGCCGGAGCTCATGCTTATGAAAAGTACGTCGCGCCCCGCTTTAAGCTCCGGCTCGAACGCCTCCTCGAACTCCGCGGGCGTGATTTGGCTGGTATTGACCTTCGCGCCGTTCTTTATCGAGGCATAGAAGCTCTCCGCCTCTTCCCTGTCGAACCTGTCCAGATCGGTGCAGGTATGCTCCTCCCCGCCGATGCTGAACTTGTACGGTATCGCGGTGATCGCCTCTGACTCCAGATAATCGGCTGAAAGATTCGCGGAGGTATCGGTGATTATCGTGAATGACATGGATATCAAAAGACCCTGTTCGGGTATTCCTTTCATCTTGTTTTCGATATTAGATTAACATGATTTTTGCATTATGTCAAGTGGTTTGAAAAATTATTCTTGAAAAATCTGTCAGGCGATGCTATAATAAATCAAACCATTTTCGCGATTTTTGGGGGAAGATATGGAAAAAAACAATGATCTGGTGGAGATGAAGCTTCGCCGATGGGAAAAGTATCTGAAGGAGTATCAGCTCCCCTCCTGGGAGGAGATCCCCGACCTCGGTCTTTATATGGAGCAGGTGCTCGTGCTTTTGAACAACTATCTCGACTATCTGCCGCCGGAGCTGAAGGACGAGCAGCCGATCACGGCGTCGACGATCAACAACTACGTCCGCAACCGCTATATGCCAAAGCCCCGCAAGAAGAAGTATTACCGCGTGCACATCGCGTATCTCGTCATGATCTGCACGCTCAAGCAGAGCCTTACGATACCCACTCTCGCGCAGCTTATACCCAACGAGATCCCCGATGAGGAGGTCAAGCGCATATACACCTCCTACCGCAACCGTCACCGCATCGCCTCGGAGTATTTCATCGGCGAGGTGCGCCTTATCGCGTCCCCGATACTGCATCATGACGAAAGGCGGATCGAAGCCTCCGTCGACGACGCGAACGACCTTATCACCACCTACGCGGTGCTGTCCGGGCTCTCGGGGCTGCTCGCGGAAAAGCTGCTGCTCCTTGACAGGAACTCGGAAACGGAAGAAAAAAAAGAATGATCAGGTATAACGAAAGAGCCGGCAAAACCGGCTCTTTGTTTATTCGTTTTTTGCTTATCAGTACTTGCAGACTTCCTTTACCCAGCCGTGGGTATCGGGGATGCGGCCCCACTGGATGCCGGTCAGGGTGTTGTAGAAGTCCATGGTGAGCTTGCCGATCTCGCCGCCGCCGATGACCATATGCTTGTCGCGGTAGCAGAGCTCGCCGACGGGGGAAACGACCGCGGCGGTGCCGGTGCCGAACGCCTCCTGGAGCTCGCCGGACTCGGCATAGCCGATCAGCTCGTCGATGGAGATGTCGCGCTCCTCGACCTCGATGCCCTTCTCGCGGGCAAGAGTGAGGATGGAACGGCGGGTGACGCCGGGCAGGACGGTGTCCTTAAGATCGGCGGTCAGGAGCTTGCCGTTTACGATGAACATCATGTTCATGGCGCCGACTTCCTGGACGTACTTAAGATGCTCGCCGTCAAGCCAGAGCACCTGGGCAAAGCCCTCCTTCGCTGCCTCGTCGCCGGCGAGGATGGAGCAGGCGTAGTTGCCGCCGGTCTTCGCAAAGCCGGTGCCGCCGCGGACGGCGCGGACGTACTTATCCTCGACGCGGATGCGGATGGGCTTTAAGCCCTCCTTATAATAGGCGCCGGACGGGGAGCAGATGATGAAGTAGACGTAATGCTTCGCGGCGTGTACGCCGAGGGCTTCGTCATTGGCGAACATGGTGGGCCTTAAATAGAGGCTCGTGCCGGCGGAATGGGGTACCCAATCCTTTTCGATCTCGACGAGCTTACGCATCGCCTCGACGTTGAAATCGACGTCGATCTCGGGCATGCACATACGCCTTGCGGAATTGTTCAGGCGCTCGGAATTCGCGTCGGGACGGAACATGAGGATGCGTCCGTCGTCGGTGCGGTAGGCCTTGAGCCCCTCGAAGATCTCCTGCGCGTAATGGAGCACGGAGCTGGAGGGATCGAGGCTCAGGCGATGATACGGCTCGATGCGGGGATTATGCCACTCGCCGTCGTACCACTCCATGATGAACATGTGGTCGGTAAAGCGCTTACCGAAACCGAGGCTGCCCTCCTCCTCAAGGGTGGGCTTCTTTTTGAGATCGCAGCTTAAATTGACCGAAATTTCCATGAAAGACCTCCAAGAAAATATTATTGTTGTTTATATTCCGCCGACCCCGTCAGGGGAACGGCCATGAACCTTTGGGAAACGGCCTCGGGACGCGCCCTGCCGTCAGTCCTTTCGATGAGCTCCCGCGTGAAATCGACGACCGACTCGTCCTTTACGGTAACGCGGAAGCGCACGTTTTCGAGAAAATCGACGCTGTCGACGACGCTGTTCGCCTTAACGAACCCCTCTATGCCGCCGTAGCGCGGGTAATCGACCGCAAACTCCAGAACGGTGCAGGGGCACATCAGCCCGCAGCCCGCGTCGGAAAGCGCGTCGGAAGCGGCCTTGGAATACGCCCTTACGAGCCCGCCGCTGCCAAGGAGTATCCCTCCGAAGTAGCGCGTCACGATAATGAGCGCGTCCTTTATCTCTCGCCGGATAAGCGTGTCCATAATGGGCATGCCCGCCGTGCCGCCGGGCTCGCCGTCGTCGGAGAAGCGCTGTTCCCCGGTCGAAAGCGCGTACGCCCAGCAGTTATGCGTCGCATCGTAATGGAGCTTCCGTATCCCGGAAAGCCTCTCCATGGCTTCCTCCTCGCTTTTCACGGGGAAGCAGCGGCCGATGAACCGTGACTTTTTTTCGGTAAACTCGGTCTCGGACTCCCGGAGAACGGTTTTGTAAGGCTTGAGCATCTGATCCATTCCTTCGGTGCGAAGCGGCGGTCGGACAAAGGGCGGTCCTCAGCGCATTTCCTTAAGAAGATCGCCGAGGCGGTGGATGCCGTCCACGATCCTCTCCTCGGGCTCTGCCGAGAAGTTGAGACGGAAGGTATTGTCGCCGATGCCGGGCTTGGTGTAGAAGGGCGCGCCGGGAACGAAGGCGACGAGCTTCTCGGCGACGGCACGCTTATAGATCTCGTTCGCATCCATATCCTCGGGAAGCGTTACCCACACGAAGAGACCGCCCTCGGGCTTCTCGTACTTCGCCCAATCGGGGAAGTATTTGCCCATGGCGTCGAGCATAATGTTAAGCGACTTGGAGTAGACGGAGTTGATGAAATCAAGATGCCCGGGCATCCTGCCCTGGTTGATGAACTCCGCTACGAGCGCCTGGTTGAGGTTCGGCGAATGGGTATCGGAGCCCTGCTTCGCAATGACCATCTTCCTGACGAGCTCCTCGTTTCCGCAGCAGCACGCAACGCGCAGACCCGGGGAAACGGTCTTCGAATAGCTGGTGAGCAGTATCACGTTGTCGGAGGTATCGAAGGTCTTGATAAGGGGCATGACCTCGCCGGAATAGCGCAGGGACGCATAGGGATCGTCCTCGATAACGAGCATGTCATACTCCGCCGCAAGACGGGCCGTCATCTTCCTTGCCTCGACGTTCATTACGGCGCCGGTGGGGTTCTGGAAGGTCGGGATGGTGTAGAACATCACGGGACGCTCCCTCTTCACGATCTCCTCCAGCTCGTCGGCATGGACGCCGTCCTCATGCATGGGGACGGAAACGATGTTCGCCTGGGCGAGCTTGAATATCTGGATGGCGCCCAGGAAGGTCGGCTCCTCAACGAGCACGGTGGAACCCGGGTTGATCATTACCTTGGCCAGCAGATCGAGACCCTGCATGGAGCCAGTCATGGTGATGACGTTGTCGATCGTGGCGTTGGTGATGCCGAGGGGAGGCAGCACCTTCTCAAGATAAGCCCTCCTGAGAGGCATATAGCCCTCCGTCGGACCGTACTGGAGGAGCGCGTCGCCCTTTTCGGCGATAAGCTCTTTAGCGGTCTCGGCCGCCCACTCCTTGGGGAAGCATTCCTTGGCGGGATTGCCGCCGCCGAAGCTGATGATAGCGGGATTGCCGAGGACCTTGAAAAGCTCACGGATCGCGCTGCCCTTTACGCCTTTTATACGTTCGGAAAACTGCATTTATTTTACCTCCGTAAAAGTGTATAGTTATTCAAGGTTATTGTACAAGCTTTTTTATGAGATTTCAAATATATTTTAAGGTATATAAAAAGGGAGAGTGCATTGGGCGCATTCACTTAATGATATGCAGCTTTCCCCTCCCCGTTTAACAGCGTCAGACGGCGCCCGTCGTTTTCAGGTAGAATCCCGCGGCGCGCTCCGCGGCGCCCTCGGCGTCGGGATCGAGCTTAATATCCGCGCACGCCTCATATTTCTCATACCTTTCATGATACAGGCGGTCTATATTGGCGTCCACCTCCTCCGGCGTGTCCGCCGCAAGGAGCGGGCGGTTGTTCGTCGCCTGACCGTGGAGCTTGTCGAGCGCCCTGTCAAGGAACACCGTCACGCCGGAATACCGCATGAGCTTGGCGTTCTCCTCCCTCATGGGCATGCCGCCGCCCGTGGCGACGATCAGCCCGCCGTGCGCCGCGGCAGCCTTGAGCGCCTCCGTCTCAAGCGTGCGGAAGCCCTCCTCGCCCATGGAAGCGAATATCTCGTCTATCGTCATTCCCGTCCCGTTCATTATCATCCTGTCCGTGTCGCAGAGCCCCATCCCGAGAGCTGCGGCGAGCTTCCTGCCCATGCGCGTTTTGCCGCAGTCCGGCATGCCGACGAGGTATAGATTGAGCCCCTTTTTCTGCACGCGCTTCGACTCGTCCATAAGGAGCCGGACGAGCCTCTCCCCTCCCTCGCGGAAGCGCTCCGGAAGCATGCCGAGCCGTGACGAAACGACCTCCTCCTCACGCGCGGGGTCGAGGGCGTCCATAAGCGCAAGGCGCTTGACCGCGCCAATCTCCTCCGCGGTCTCCATACGCTCGGCGTAAAGCCGCATGAGCTCCTTATCTATCCCGTCGAGCTTTGTTCTCAATTCATCGAGTTCTTTCATTCGCCGTATCCTTTTTCGTATTCCATGACAAGATCAAGGAGCGCCGCGCACGCCGCCGCCTCCACCGCCGCGAGCCCCCTGGGGAGTATCGCGGTATCGTGCCGTCCCGCTATCGTAAGCGGCACGGGCTTGTTTTCGACGAGGTCGAACCCCGTCTGCGGCTTTTTGATCGACGGCACGGGACGGAACCCGCAGCGGAATATGAGCGGCATGCCGTTCGAGATGCCGCCGTTCACGCCGAAGGAGCGGTTCGTCATAGTCCTGCCGCCCTCCGTGAACTGATCGTTCATTTCGCTTCCGAAAGTTTTAAGCTCGCCGAATTCGACCGAGCGAAGACCGGGGATCATAAAGAGATACCTCGAAAGCGTCGACTCCACGCCGCCGAACAGCGGCTCGCCTATGCCGACGGGCAGTCCCAGCGCGGCGCACTCCGCACCGCAGGCGAGCGTATCGCCCTCCGCCCGCGTTTTTTCAAGCAGCGCCTCCATTTCGGCGCGCTTTGTCACGTCGGCGAGCGGGAAGAACGGATCGAGCGCCGGCGGTTCGGTCATCGTGGGATCGAAGTCCGCGTCGGATACGGAGCCGATAAAGCTCACGTGCGAGAACACCTCTATCCCCCGCGCCTTAAGGAGCTGACGGCATACGCTCCCCGCGAACACGAGGGGCAGCGTCATGCGGCCGGAGTATTTCCCGCCGCCGGAGATATCCTCCCTGCCGCCGGACTTGACCCACGCGCAGTAGTCCGCGTGCGACGGACGCGCGACGGGCCTGTATTCCGAGCGGTCGTACGCCCTGTTCGTGAACGAAACGGCGATGGGTCCGCCGTCGGTCACGCCGCCTGTCACGCCGGAGAGTATCACGGGCTCGTCCGCCTCCTGCCGCGGCGTCGCGAAGGAATGGCTCCTCGCGCTGCGGCGGTCGATATCAAAGCGTATCGCGTCCATATCGAGCGCAACGCCCGCGGGTATGCCCCTTATTTCGCACCCGACGCTTTCCGCATGCGAAGCGCCGGTCAATGTGATGATAACGTTTTTTCCGATGGTATCCATATTGCTTTGTTATTTCAATTTACGATCCCCAGTTCTTTGCAGTCTTCCCAGAAGCTTGCCGCAGACTTGGCGGCGCATTCCGCGCCCTCGAACGATACGGGAGAATCGGATATGAGCGCCATGACCGCCGCGGCGAACGCGAGCCTGTGATCGTTTTGGACGCGGCATTCCCCGCCGCTGAGGCGTTTGCCGCCGTGAACGATCACGCAGCCCCTTCCCGCCTCCGCTTCCCCGCCGAGATCGCGAATGAGACAGACCGCGCCCGCTTCCCTGTCCGATTCCTTCGTCCTGAGCCTCGCCGTGCCGCGGATGACGGTATCCCCCGCGCGCGAGCAGGCGACGGCGGCAAGGAGCGGCGCAATATCCGGGCAGTCGGAGATATCCGCATCCCGGAGAAGAGCGTATTTCAAAAAATCCTTGTCCGGCTGATGGGTGCTTTCGCTTTTGCCGATCACTTCGATCTCGCCGCCGAGCACGTTCATCGCCTCGAAAACGGCGGCGTAGGAGGCGTCCCCCGTTACGGGGATGACCTCCGGCGCACGGTACGCAGAAGGGAAAGTCCTGTAACCCGTTTCCGTTTCTTCGATAACGCCGCCGAAAAGCCGCACGAAGTCGAGCGTCATTTCGGCATAGGGTTTGGAAACGAGCCCGTTTTTGACGATCAGTTCGCACTCGCGGTCAAGGAGCGGCAGCGCGATAAGAAGCCCCGAGAGGAATTGGCTCGTGCGGGAGCAGTCGATCGTGAAGCGGTCCCCCGTTATCGGCGCGCGCGCATCGATAAACGCCGTGCCGGGCGCGGGCGTCAGGCTCACGCCGAGGCATTCCTCTATCTCGCCGAAGCCCCTTTTCAGAAGCGCCTCGTCCGCAAGGACCGATACCCTTCCGAAAAGCGCCGCCTGAACGGGGATGAGCATACGCATGAGCGCCGCGCTCTCGCCGACGAAAGCGCCGTCAAGCTTTTCAGCCGCAAGGAGCGCATAGTTAAGATCGGCGCAGAAAGGCGCGTCGAAGCCTTCGACAGCCCTTCGGGGGTCCTCCCCGGAAAGACCGAGCAAAAGCGCCGCGCGTATCGCCTCCGACTTCGACGGCGGGAGCTTGACAACGCCCTTCGGCATTATTCCGTTTTCTATGCGGATCCTCATATATAATGAGTATAACACGGCTCATACTTGAAATCAAACCATAAAAATGATATACTGACTATAACTGAGCAAAAGGAGGTTTTTCAATGTACTGCACCAGAAAAGTCACGAAGGATATCGCCTGGGTCGGCGGTAACGACCGCCGCCTTTCCGTGTTCGAGGGCGTTTACAAATGCCCCGCCGGGGTATCCTACAACTCCTACCTTATCAATGATGAAAAGACCGTGCTGATGGACACCGTCGACAAAGCCGTCTCGACCGTTTTCTTTGAGAATATCGAGCATGAGCTTGCGGGCAAGCACCTCGATTACGTCGTCGTTCAGCACATGGAGCCCGACCACAGCGCGACCCTGGCGGAGCTCGTGCTCCGTCACCCGGAGACGACGATCGTCTGCAATCAGAAGCTTGCCGCCATGATAAAGCAGTATTTCGATTTCGATCTCGATTCGAGATGCATGCTCGTCAAGGAGGGCGACGTGCTTGAGACCGGCCGCCACAAGCTCACCTTCGTAATGGCGCCCATGGTGCACTGGCCGGAGGTAATGGTCACGTTCGACCTTAACGAGGGGCTCCTCTTCTCCGCGGACGCGTTCGGCACATTCGGCGCGCTGGACGGCGCTCTCTTTGCGGACGAGGTCGATTTCATGAACGGATACATTGACGAAGCCCGCCGCTACTACACCAACATCGTGGGCAAATACGGCACTCAGGTGCAGGCGCTGCTCAAAAAAGCATCCGCGCTCAAGATAAATATGATACTCCCGCTGCACGGCTTCGTATGGCGCGCGAACATAGGCGAGATAGTCGATAAGTACGTCCACTGGGCGACCTATGAGCCCGAGGAGAAGGCCGTCGTCATCGCCTACGCCTCCGTTTACGGCAACACCGCGAACGCCGCCGAGATACTCGCCTGCCGCCTTAACGAAAAGGGAGTCAAGACCTATATGTACGACGTTTCCATGACGAGCGCCGACCACGTTATCTCCGCCGCGTTCAAGGCGAGCCACCTGGTTTTCGCCTCCACCACGTACAACGCGGGCATTTTCGTAAAGATGGAAGACCTGCTTCACGATCTCGCGGCGCACAACATACAGAACCGCAAGGTCGCGTTCATCGAGAACGGCTCCTGGGCGGCGACGAGCGGCAAGCTCATGCGCGGCATAATGGAGAACTGCAAAAACATCACCTTCCTTGAGAAGACGGTATCCCTTAAATCCTCCGTAAAGCCCGAGAAGAACGCCGATATCGAGGCGCTCGCCGACGAGATCGCGCTCGATTTCGTCAAGCCCGTCCGCTTCTCCGCTTCCGATTCGAACGTCGAGGCGAAGATCGATCCCGTCGCGTTCAACAAGCTCTCCTACGGGCTCTTCGTGCTCACCGCGCGCGACGGCGATTCATTGAACGGCTGCATCATCAACACGGCGCAGATGCTTACCGACAGCCCCAAGCGCATAACGATCGCCGTGAACAAGGCGAACCTCACCCACGACATGATAATGAAGACGGGCGAATTCAACGTGTCCGTGCTGACCGAGTCCGTGCCCATGGCGGTATTCGAGCATTTCGGCTTCCAGTCCGGCAGGAACGCGCATAAATTCCTCGGCTTTGAGGATTTCGAGATCGCCTCGAACGGCATCCCCTACATCACCGCGCACACCAACGCGTTCTTCTCCGCCAAGGTCGTCGCCGCCGCCGACAACGGCACGCACACCCTCTTTACCGCGGAAGTCACCGAGGCGGAAGTCCTCTCCGGCGAAGAAAGCGTGACCTACGCCTACTACTTCGCGCATATCAAGCCCAAGAAGAACAAGCCCGCCGAGGAGAAGCGCGGCTGGGTCTGCAAGACCTGCGGATATTTCCATGAGGGCGACGAGCTCCCCTCCGATTTCGTATGCCCCATCTGCAAGCACGGACCGGAGGATTTCGAGCGCGTCGAGCCCGCTCCCAAGCCGACCGGCCATAAATGGGTCTGCGAGATCTGCGGCTTCGAATACGAGGGCGAGACCCTGCCCGCCGACTTTGCCTGCCCCCTCTGCAAGCACGGCCCGGAGGACTTCAAGCAGCTGTATTGATGTGTTGATCCATTACAGGAAAAAAGCTTGGTTTCGAAACGAAACCAAGCTTTATTATTTGTCACGGAAGAAAAACCGCAGGTTTTTCAACCACAATTGCTAATTGCTAATTCCCGATTCCGTCTGCCGATCCTTCATCAGGCTCTTCGCCTGTTCCTTGCCCTCGAAAACGATGAGCTCGAGACCCACCTCGGGAGTGATCATGCCGGTCTCGACGAGGCGGAACACGGTGTCGTTATGCGCGATCGCGCTGAAGCCGGTCGCCTTCTGCACCTTAACGGTGACGCGGATCGACATGGGCATATCGTCCATGTTCATTATCTCGCGCGCGGCGGCGTCCGCCTTTCTCGCGCCCTCCGGATCGGAGCGGTCGATAAACGTCTTTATGCAGCGCAGCCCCAGGGCGAATTCGCGCTCCAGCTCAAGCTCCTGCTCCACCGCCTTGCGGAAAGCGGAATGCAGGCTCTTCGCCGCCATGCGTGCGCGTTTGGACGATTTCTCCTGCAGCGCCGATATCGCGGTGCCGCTCGTTACGCCGTAATTGGTCATCCCGCGCGACCAGTCGTTGGAGCCGGATTCCTCCTTTATCATATCCCTCATATCCGCGATGTACTGGATGATGTACGCGGGGAGCGGCGCCGTCTGGAACCAGGTGACGCCGTTCAGGTTGTCGCCCTTGTGGACTTCCTTCGACCAGTCGCGAAGATCGTCCGCGTCGAAGCCCGAAGCGCCCGTGACGAGCAGCTTGTTGTGCGAGGCAAGGAGGGCGTTTTTAAGCACGACCTGATCGAGCTTGTCGGAATACCGCTGGCTCGTCTCGAACATATCGACGAGCCCGTAGCCCAGCGCCGAACCGCGCCTCGGGAAGAGCGCCGTTACGACGAACGGGTATTTCCCGTGCCTGTACATCCCGCCGGGACGGGACTTTCGGGAGTCCTCCAGTATCTTTCCGCCCGCCATCCTCAACATATGTACGGAGTATTTGCCGGTCTTTGCGTCGAATTTCCTCTGCCAGCACTCGATAAGGAGTATGTTCTTATCCGTGCGGGGCGTGATGAGCCCGTCGCTCACGGTGTCCATATAGAGGCTGTCCTCAGTAAAGAGCTCGTCCTCGTCGGGATAATGCTCGCGGAACCAGTCGCGAGTGCGCCGTGTGAACTTGAACACCGCTCTGCCGTCCTGGATATCCGTCACCGCGGGATCGAAGAGTATCGAAGAGATATCCACGCGGCGAATGAACGCGGAGCCCATGCCGCCCGCGGCGTCGGGATCGTAGCCGATCTCCTGCACGCCGTAGCCGCAGACCAGAAGATCGTGCGTAAGGAGGCGGTATTCCTCGTCATACCCGCAGTTCAGATGATCCTCGCGGATGACCTGGGTCAGCGTCTCGGCAAGCTCGGTATAGGCGTTGCTGTCGGCGGTAATGACCGCCTCGGGCATGTATTCGTCAAGGTCTGCGCGAACGTTCTCTATCGCGCTGTGTATGACGGGCGTGACGGGGCGCGGCTCGTTGGGATCGTCCACGGGAACGTCGAACCAGTGATCGCCGCGGTAGATGGTCTCGCAGCGGTCTATCCTCGCCCGCTCCCCCGCGTACGCCTCGTAGAATTCGCGGAAGAGCTCGTAAAGCGGAGCCGCGTCCGCGGTAGCTTTGATTTTGTTGTTCATTCGGTTTCCTTTCACGCGGCGGGCATTTGAGCCCGCCGCTTAAATCAGTATTATTCAGCAGCCCAGATAACCTGTTTTTCTCGGCTTGTTCATATCGAGGGGATCGAAGACGCGCTTCCTCTTCGTCTCCGCCGGTCTGTTTGCCTCGGGACGTGACATTATGCCGTAGCGGAGCGCCTCCGGGGCGTGATCGTCGCCGTCGGCTGCGTCCTCCCTGCTGCGGGGATCGTACTGGAGCGCCGGCAGCTGGCGGATAAGATTCACGCAGTCCGAGAAGCAGCGCCATTTGGGCTCGCCGTCCGCCCCCAAAGCGAGGTGATCGCGGAGCCTCTGCCAGCCGGCGATGCGCGTATTGTCCGCCGGCGTTACCGCAAGCCCCGCCTTTATGAATATCTCCGCCAGGCTCTCGCCGACGAAGCCGCCCTCCGAAGAGAGCGTCTGTCCGCGCTTCTGCCAAAGGTCCGGCGAGGCGACGGTGTAGGCGATATCCTCGCCTGCGGAAAGCTCCGTCACGCGCTTTGCGACCTCCTCCGCTCTGAGCTGTCTTACGTAGAGCTCGCGATAGGTTATTATGCGCCCCTCCGGATCGACCGCGTGCCAGAGCACGCAGCAGGGGTCGTTGTAGCCCCAGTCCATCGATCGGAAACGCTTGTACCACGCGGGTATCTCGTAAGGAGGCACGACGTGCTTCTCCCTTGAAAATTCGCGGAAATACTGCCCCGCGTGCACGTCCCAGTCGCCCTCGAGATGCGCTCTTCTCAGATCCTCCGGCAGCGTCATCAGCTGACGCACGTACCCGGGATCCGCCTCTATGAGCGCCTTGTTGTCCCATATCCTCGCGGGGATGAATACGTAATCCTCCGGGTTTTCGTCGCCCCTGTGGTCGCGGTCGATGAAAAGCCGCTTCACCCACGCGTGTCCGACGTTCCCCGGGTTGCAGGTGTAATACATCCTCGGTGTAAAGCCCTTTTTCGAGGTCCTGTTGCAGGTGGTCAAAAACTGCTGCTGTTCCTCGGTAAAATGCGTCGCTTCCTCCATGCCTATCACGGCGTATTCCTGTCCCTGGTACTGATAAACGTCGCCCTGCGTATCGCAGTAACCGAGCTTTATCCTCGAACCGTTGGGGAAGGTGAAAACCCTTTCCGTCGCGTTATACTGCGCGAAGCCGTAAAGCTCCCTTTGGAGCGGCAATATGTGGTTCTCGCGAAGCTCCGGAAGCGTGCGTCTTAAAAGAAGTATGTTCAGCCGGGGGTAATTGACTGCGAGCAGCACGAGCTTTCGGCGCATCGCCCAGCTCTTTCCGCCGCCTCGCGCTCCCCCGTAAGCGGTGTGTCTCGCCCTTGAGAGAAAGAATTCCCTCTGTCTTATATTGGGCGATCCCTGTAAAACCAACGTGCGGGTAAAGATCGCCTCCCTTCCGTTTGCTATTGCTTTTTTTGCGGTTTTGCTGTATCATTCTCGTTGTAAAACGAGACTTAAAAGGTGTTCGGCAATGAAGAAGAACTCGCGCGCGGTCGGCGTTTTATGCGTAGTGCTCGCATCGATGTGCTACGGCATAACGCCGATACTCTCGAATACGGCGCTCAAGGGCGGTCTCCCGGGGGATTTTCTCACCCGGGTCTTCGGTCGCGCCCCCGAAGCGATGCTCCTGGACGCCTCCCGCGCGATGCCCAACGAATCCGTCGTCGGCTTCGGCATGGCGATAGCCTGCGTGCTCTCGCTCATCCCCTGCCTTATCGGGAGGAAGAGCCTTAAGGTCACCGGAAGGCAGGCGCTTGAAATGGCGGCGTTCGGCGGGGGCGGCTTCACCGCCACGATGCTCCTGATATCGTATGCGTATCTCTGCATCCCCGCCGGCATGACGATCGTGATAAACTTCACTTATCCGGTACTCGTCGCGCTGATCTCCGCCGTGTTGTTCAAGGAAAAGCTTAAACCTTTAAGCATTGCCGCGCTCCTTATCGCGATAGGCGGCATTGCCCTCATCTCGCTTACGGGCGGCTCCGCCGCCGTTGGTCCGAGGCCCGCCCTCGGGATACCGCTCGCGCTGCTGTCCGGGCTCGCTTACGCGGTCTATTTCCTTGCGGGCAGGCACTCTTCTTACGCCAAGCTCGATACCTCCGTCGCCAATTTCTACATAACCGGATCGGCGGCGGTGATCTGCTTTGCCGTCGCGCTGATAGCAGGTCGGTTCCGCCTGCCGCCCAACCTGTTCATGTGGGCGGTGCTTCTGTCAAGCGGCGTGCTCGGCTACATGATCGGTCTTCGCCTGCTGCTTACGGGGATAAGGCTTTTGGGCTCCACCCCCGCCTCCGCGCTCAATACGCTCGAGCCGGTCTTCGCCTCCGTTACGAGCATGCTCGTTTTCGGCGAAATAATGAGCGGCATGAAGATACTCGGCGCGTTCCTCGTGCTTGTCGGCGCGCTTTTGTCGATACTCGCCATGCGCCCCGCAAAAAAAGCCTGATTTCATTTCCTTATCGCGTCGAACGCGCCGTTCGCGGCAAGCGCCACGGCGGACGCGTTTATGAACGCCATTACGAGTCCGCTCCACTCGAAGCTCTTCGTCGCGAGCGCGGCAAGCACCATTATCACGACCGCGATAATATAGCTCACAAGCCTTGAGGGGATCCTTTTGACAAAGGGGATCTCCTTTATAAGCTGCGTCATGAGGGTCGTCGCGAGCGTCGCTCCCGAATATGTCATGAGCGTGCTCCAGGTGAAAAAGTCCTTCATTCCGATCCCCCCTCACGAAGCCCTGTGGCGCGAGACGAACTCCCTCACGCCGCTCATGGTGATCCTGCCGCAGCGCCCGTCCGGCGCGCCGCAGTAGTAGCCGAGGGCGTTAAGCGCCTTCTGCAGATGCATTATGCACTCGCCATGTATCATGGGGCTTTTTACGCTTAGCACGACTGGCTCGTCCCTGTACTCGCTGTCGTACGAGAGCTTTCCCGTTACCAGTCCCCTGTGCGTCCACGGTCTTTCGGAGAAGCGCGTCACGCACACGCCGAAGCGTATGCCGCGCGCCTCCACGCAGAGCGGCTCGCCGTTGAGGAAGCCGCAGACGAAGCCGACGTGGCTCATCCTGCCGTCCCCGTTACGGTAGAACACCGCTTCGCCGATCTCATACGGGCGCTCGACCTCGTCCACCCTGCCGCGCTCGGTGCACCACGCGCTGTAACAGTAGTTCGCCGTTACGTCGGTATCGAGGAAGCTGTCGAGAAGTCCCTGGCAGTCGGTCGCCTTTCTTTTAAGCGCCGCCCAGTTCTCGGTCGCCGCGGCGAACGCCTCGCGCGTCCAGCCCCTGTGCTTGTAAAAATGCTCATATCTCTCTTCAAGAAGTCCCTTCGTTACCACCGTGCCCGTAGTGCCGTAGAGGTATTCCCAGGGCTCCTTTCCGCATTCTTCAATGTCGATGGGGAGCTTTGCTCCCTTGGGTATGCTCTCCGCCTTTGCATGGGAGAGCGCAAATACGATAAAATCCGCTGCGTTTTTCATTGTACTTTCTTAAGATCCAAACCTTTCCTGTTATCGCTCGTTCTGATCCGACAAAACGGCGCTCCTCGTTCGCATCGCGCTCCGGCAGACGAAATTGAATCTCGCCGTCGTAATGAGCACGTCGTAGGCGTGTCCGATCGGAAGTCCGGAGCTTGCCGACCATATCTCCAACTCACACTCCACCATTCCCGGCGCGAACGAATCCGTGCTGAGGTCTATCATGACGCGGCCGTCCGATATGGAAACGCCGCTCTCCTCATCCTGGACGGCGACGCCCTTAGAGCTCGAAAACACCGCTACGATCTTCCTTCCGGTAAGCGCTACCTGATCGCCGTCGTCGGTTATGCTGATCATAAACCTGTTGCCCGTGTCGCCGTCGACTACCTCGAACGGTCTTATGGGCAGCGTACGCTTCAAGTCCACTCCGAAGCTGAACTTTTTGCGCGCATCGCTCACAATAGGTGCCATACCGTGCCCCCCTGAACGTGCATGCTTTCCTCGCCGCCCCCTGTGGTCTGATGGGGCATAAACCTGTCGTAAAGATCCCAATAGTCCACCTGCGGGAGATTGTACTGCACCTGCCAGCGGCGGATCCTCCATTCGCGGTTGTTGCTCGTGAAGAAGAGATACCTTTCCGAGGGGCTCAGTCCGTTGAGGTAGCGCGCGTAGTCGACGTAGGTATAATCCTTGTCCAGATACGAGAAATCGCCGTCATACCATGCGCCGTCGAAATACGAACCGTTCTTGTTGTGTCCGTAAGGCATGCGCGAGCCCTGTCCGCTCGGGGTCTCCGTTTTGTTCGATTTGCCCTTGGAGCTTTTTCTGCCGCTCCGTCCGGTCGAGGCGCGCGCCGCTGCGATGGTCATCCTCGTCTTTGCAAGCTCGCTCTCGATCTTCTGCATGGTCTCGACCGCCTTGTAGAGGTATTCCGCCATCGAAGCTGAGTATTTGCCCTCGAGCGCAGCGACGTCGGCGGCGGCGTTGTCGTTTTCCCTCGCCTTCATGGAGGAGAGGTAGCTTGACCCGCCCATACCGCGGGCGTAGGCGTCTGCGTCGAGCTCCGCCTTGTTCGCCCTGCCGGTCTTCTGTCTCTGGGCTATCGCGGCGTCGATCGCCGGGCGGAGGAAGCTCTCGAAAAGCCCGTACAGCTCGCTGAACGAAGGTATGTCCGCAATGCCGTAGGCGCGGAGCTTGTTGTAAAGCTTGTTGTAGAAATCCGAGATCGCGGCGGAGGTATCGTATTCCGTTTCCCCGCTGTCCGCGGCGGAATCCGACCCGTTCCCGGTCTCCGCAGGAGCTTCCTTCGGAAGCGCGCCGCTCTTCGGCTGCGCATACGAATAGGGCTTGGGCGCCCCTTCGGACGCGTTTACCGGCTCGCTCGCCGTTTCATCCGGGGAAGCGTATCCGAGCTTCGGCGCGCCGCGGCGAAGCCCCTTTCCGGAAGGATAGGACGGCAGCTCGCGCCTTTTGCCTGCCGTCGGGCGCATAAGCTCGGGCGAGGGGCTCCCGGCGGGAGCGAAGCTTCCGCCGGAATCGGTGTCGTAACGCGGTCTTTCGCCGCCGGGAACGTCGTCGACGTGATCCTTCTGCCTGCGGTTCCTGATTTTATAAATAAAACCTGCCACCTTGCACCGCCCCCTTTACGTCAGGAAACGGCGTGGATGATCTTAACGAGCCACAGATCGTTGAGCACTACCGCCGCGTAAGCCGTGACCTTTGCGCCGACCGTCGCGCGCTGATCGAGAGGATCCGCCGTACCGCCGGAGCCGTGAGGCTTGACGATGAGCTGTACAGCGCCCTTGCCGTCGACGTCTACCACGCCGTAAGCGTCCTTGCCGAATACGAGCGCCGCATGAACGGGAAGACCGTCCTTCGAGGTCGCGTCGATCTCGCCGCAGTCCTCGGACCATACGAGCGTGTCTGCCGCGAGCGAGGCGGGCGCGCTGAGCTTGACGACGTTCGTGGAGGGATTAAACGAGTTCGTCTCAGCGAGGGTATATTCCGTGCCGCCGATCTTGATCTTGTTGCCGCCCCGGGAGAGATACGCCTTCTCCATCTCGGTGGGGTTGCTCTTGAGAACGAAGGTAGAGCTGTTGGTGGTGGCGAGCTTTACCTTATTGTGGACGCTCTGCTCGTAGACCTTCGCCTCGGTGCTCTCAACGAATACGACGCCGTAAAGCCTGCCGATCTCGCCGGAATAGATCGCCTCCGAATTGGAGTAGGTGGAAACGTTCTTCCAGTTCTCGTCGCTCTGCAGATCGTAAGTCGCGTCGGGAGAGCAGATGCAGATGAAATGCGGCGTGCGCCCGTCGTCTGCAAAGGGGCGCGCCTTGTTCCTCTTAAGGGTGCGGACCGCCTTCCTTATCTCGTCGACGGTGAGCTTGTTGTACTCGCCGACGCTGTTCATGTTGTTGCCGCCGCCGGCGTACTGGACGTTGGTCGTGGAGCACATCGCGTCCCTGGTCACCCATTCGACAACGGTGCCGATCTGCTCGCCGAGAAGCTCCGCGGAATCGTTGATAACGCTGTCGTAAGCGGTAAGATCGAGAAGATCCGTTACCTCGACGTAAGCGCCGTACTGCTTGACGGTCGCCTCCACGTTGGTCTGGGAGAGGGTCTGTCCGTCGGGGGTCTCGCCCTCGGTAAGTCCGTTCATCGCAGTGTGCGGATCGAAAAGATTCCACCTGCGGAAATTGACCTTGTTGCCGTTGTTGCGGGGTATCGGGCGCTTCTGTCCGAATTCGGCGTGCACGAACCTCGTCTTTGCGCTCTCGAGGAGCTGCCTGTCATAATAAGTGGTGGGGAAAGTGCCGTTCTGGCTCAGTCCCTGAAGAGTGTTGATGTTGGGGTTTGACATTTTGTTTGTTCCTTTCTGTTAAAGTCTGATCCTTTTGCCGTCTGCGCTTGCCTTTTTGAGGAGCTTTTTAAGCTCGTTGAACTGCTTCGTGCTCATCTCGGAGTAATCCGTGCTCTTCGGGCTGCCCGAGCCGGTCCTCATGGGTACGGGCATTTTGGGCATAGTCCCGAACGGGTCGCGCACGTCGTCGTCGAGCTCGTTTGCGCCGCGGCGGGCGGGCGCCTCCGCGCCGTCGTTCATGCCCGCCATTATCTCTATGATGGCTTCGGCAAGCTCGTCCTCATCCGTTTCGTCGTCCGCTCCGAGCCGCGCGAGCATCTCTCTTCCGAGCCTCTCCGCGGCGCTAACGCGCTTTTCCTCTTCGGCGGGCGCATCGTTCTCCTCCGCGGGTGCGGGGGGCGTCACGATATTTCTTTTCTTCATTTTTCTCCTTTGCCTTCGCCGCTCAAGGCTTGCCTTTCATGGTCTTTTTTTCGTATTCTGTTTTGCGCCGCGCTGCGGCAAAAACGCGGCGTGCGCTTTGCTCTTTTTGAAAAAAGAGATAAAAAGAAACAAGCGGCTGCCTTCGGGGTCGCTTCCCCGACGGCACTCGTCAACGCTTGCTCTATTTATATTATAGCACGTTTGTTCTCTGCTTGTCAACAGAAAAGAGAATAATTTTGCAATTATCTCTTATAAGACGATTTTTCAAGCCGATTGACATATCATCCCGGGGAGATTACAATAGAATAAAGACCAAACAGAAAAGGAATTTTTACAAATGAAGATCGCCGACATAGTGTTCCTTGCATTCTTTATTTTTATGAGCATACTCGCCGTGTGCTTCACGATCCGCGACAAGGCGGCGGCAAAGACCGATCCGCGGAACCGCACTCCGGAGGCGACGCTGATGCTGATCGCGGCGCTTTTCGGCAGCTTTGCGATGTACATAACCATGCAGATAATACGCCACAAGACGAAGCACCCAAAGTTCATGGTGGGGATCCCCATACTGATGGTCGTCCACGCGGCGCTGATCGTTTTGTATTTCGTGCTTTTGAGACCCATCCTTGTCTAACGGACGCGCCGCCCCTTATTTCAATATAGATAATTGGCTTTTCCATGTTGAAAAGGCGAAAAAAAAGTAGTATTATATGTATGTATGGCACGCTGATCGTGCCTGAACAAAAAAACAGAAGGAGAGCACCATGATAGACCTTTTTGAGAACGGCGTTTACCTGGTAAACGGCAAGCCTCAGTTCGAGGCGGTCGAAGGCGTGACCCCTGCCGAGGGACGTGAGAATACGATCGCGTATCAGATCCTTCGCGCACACAACACCTCCGATGATGCCAAAAAGATGAAGATAAGGTTTGACTGCCTTATGTCTCATGACATCACCTATGTCGGCATCATTCAGACGGCAAGGGCGTCCGGCCTGAAGGAATTCCCCATCCCCTATGCGATGACCAACTGCCACAACAGCCTTTGCGCTGTCGGCGGCACCATCAATGAGGATGACCACGTATTCGGCCTTTCCGCCGCAAAGAAGTACGGCGGCATCTACGTTCCCGTCAACCAGAGCGTTATCCACAGCTATGCCCGCGAGGCGATGGCTAACTGCGGCAACATGATACTGGGTTCCGACTCCCATACCCGTTACGGCGCTCTCGGCACGATGGGCGTCGGCGAAGGCGGACCCGAGCTCGTTAAGCAGCTCCTTAAGAACACCTGGGACATCAACGCGCCCGAGGTAGTCCTTGTTTACGTCACCGGCGAGCCCAAGAAGGGCGTCGGCCCGCACGACGTTGCGCTCGCCCTCGTAAAGGCGACCTTTGCAAACGGCTTCGTAAAGAACAAGGTCATGGAGTTCGTCGGCCCGGGCATCGAGAATCTGCCCTATGACTTCAGGAACGGCATCGACGTTATGACCACCGAGACCACCTGCCTCTCCTCCATCTGGGAGACCGACGCCGAGATCGAAAAGTATTACCGCATCCACGGCCGTCCCGAGGGATTCAGGAAGCTCTATCCGAAGAACGTCGCTTATTACGACAGCATGATCGCGCTTGACCTCAGCAAGATCGAGAGCATGATCGCGCTCCCCTTCCATCCCTCCAACGCCTACACGATCCACGAGTTCCTCGCGAATCCCGTTGAGATACTGAAGAAGGTCGAAGCCGAGGCGGAGAAGAAGTTCGGTTCGAAGGTCCATCTCAAGCTCACCGACAAGGTCGTCGACGGCAAGGTCTACGCCGATCAGGGCGTCATCGCAGGCTGCTCCGGCGGCACCTTCGACAACTGCGTCGCCGCCGCCGAGATAATGGACGGCTACGACGTGGGCAACGGCTACTTCGGCTTCAGCGTATATCCCACCTCCGTTCCCACCAGCCTTGAGCTCACGAGGATCGGCATGACCGAAAAGCTTTTGAGGAGCGGCACTATCATCAAGCAGAGCTTCTGCGGTCCGTGCTTCGGCGCAGGCGACGTTCCCGCCAACAACGGTCTCTCGCTCCGCCACACCACCAGGAACTTCCCCAACCGCGAGGGCTCCAAGCCCGGCGAGGGTCAGATCTCGACCGTTGCGCTCATGGACTCCCGCTCCATCGCCGCCACCGCAAGGAACCACGGCGCCATCACCGCCGCGACCGATATCGATTGGGACGATAAGCATTTCGAGTATCATTTCGACAAGTCCGTCTATGACAAGCGCGTTTACAACGGCTTCGGCAAGGCGGATCCCTCCGTTGAATTGAAGCTCGGACCCAACATCACCGATTGGCCCGCGATGTACGCGCTCACCGACAACGTGCTCCTGGAGCTCGACGCCGTCATCCGCGATCCCGTCACCACCACGGACGAGCTCATCCCCTCCGGTGAGACGAGCTCCTACCGTTCCAACCCCCTGCGCCTTGCGGAGTTCGCGCTCTCCCGCCGCGTGCCCGAGTACGTCGGCCGCTCCAAGCAGGTCATGGCTATGGACTTCGAGCGCCGCGACGGCAAAAAGCCCGAGCGCATCATGAACGCCCTTAACAAGGTCGGCAACGCCGATGAGCTCATAGCGAACACCGGCTTCGGCTCCTGCGTATTCGCCAACAAGCCCGGCGACGGCTC
>DGHD01000037.1:44050-47486 GCA_002392505.1 Christensenella sp. UBA3857
CTCCAACTGCATCAACTGGGGCATTCTGCCCTTCACCCTCCCCGAGGGCGCCGAGTTCCCCTATGAAACGGGCGACTTCGTGTTCGTTCCCGGCATCAGGAAGGCCGTTGAAGAGGGCGTCGAGTCCGTTGCAGCCAAGGTCATCACCAAGGACGGCGTAAAGGATATCACCCTCGACATCAAGGGCCTCACCCCCGATGAGAAGGAGATCCTCCTTGAGGGCAACCTTATGAATTACTATAAGGCGCACATGAAGGACTGATCCGATCGATTTGCCGGCCCGTTTAACGGGCCGGTTTTTTTATGTATATTCATGCAACCTTTTCCCCTCCCAGTGCGTTATATAAGTGAAAGCAAGTGAACAGCGTTCACGTTAAACGGAGGTCATCATGAAACGTGCATTGTCATTGGCACTCATTCTTATCATGTCGCTTTCCCTCGCCGCGTGCAAGGCGGGCAATTCGCCCGCTTCCGCAGGCGATCCCACTCAGGCGCCCGCGCCCACTCAGGAGGCCGTCGTTCCTACCGAGCAGACGCCGACGGAGGCTCCCACAGAGCCGGCGGTGACGCCTGCGCCGGAAACCACTCCCATGCCCTTCAGGCCCGAGGATCCCTATCCCGAGCTTCCCAAGATCATACAGTCGAGGGACGTGTTCTTCATCGTCTATCCCGACGGCACGCTTTACGGCTGGGGCAAGAACGATTACGGTCAGCTCGGCATAGGCACGACCGAGGACGTAAGCGCGCCGCGGTTCATCGCCAACGGGCTCACCCCCGTGATCGTCGGCGAAACGGTGTTTGCTATGAGTGAAGACAACATACTCTGGGGCTGGGGAAGAAACGACATGGGCCAGCTTGGCTTGGGCGACGGCGAAAATCACAGCCGACCGGTGGAGCTGATGCACTTTGTTAAGGAGATCATCCCCGCCTGGGGCAGTTATTATGCCCTTACCGAATCGGGCGCGCTGTACTGCTGGGGCCTGAGCGGCGACCCCAATACCGTCGACGGCGAGCTTGAGCCCATCCTCGTTGACGAAAACGTGGAATACTTCTCCCCCTACTCAAAGATAAAGTCCGGCGGAGAGCTGTGGATCAAGCGCGGCGACTGGACGAAGATCGCCGACGATATCGCGGCGGTGTACGACAGGCTTGGCGAGTATGCGCTGGGCACGGACGGGATGCTCTATCATGTCAGCTATCAAAACGGGCTCGAACCCATCTGTGACGACATTCGCGACGTTAAGGTCTCCGACCGCTCCGCATATATCCTCAAGAACGACGGCACGCTTTGGCTCTGGAATGCGGAAGGCGAATACCACGACGTTCCCGAATCGGAGCTCAACACGCTGACCTTCATTATGGACGGCGTGGTCGAGATCCAATGCGATTGGGATATGGACGAGGATTGGGGCTATAACTACAACTTCGCGCTTAAAGCCAACGGCGAGCTGTGGGCATGGTCGATGCCCTACTCCAACGCGGTCGTCGGCAAGTCCATGGAAAACAGCTCCACCAAACCCGCATGCGTGGCGGAGAACGTCAAATACGTCTTCACCAACAACGCGCAGACCTACATCATCACCGAGGACGGCGAAGTAATGGCGACCGGTTTAGCGGACGACAGGGACGTCGTTCACGGCGGCCTCGGCGACGGCACGCTCGAAACCAGGTTCGGCTTCGTAAGCCTCGGCCTAAAGGGGATCTGCGGGATATATACCTACCTCGGCGAGGTCTATGGCGAGGATGACGATTCCGACTGGGTGGAGCTCTATGCCCGCACGTTCGCTGTCGACGCGGAGGGCAGGATCTATGCCTGGGGCTGGAACGGCGACGGCCTCCTCGGCGTCAATTCCGCCGAAGAAATCGTGCTTTCCCCCATGGAAGTGCACCTTACGAAGGATTGACGATCATAATATAGGAAGGAGAGTGCCCAATGGTGCTCTCCTTCTTTTTTCTTTTTTGTCGCCCGGCAGGCGACCACGGGGCTTTTTTCATGCGGTAAAATGTGCACAACAAAAACAAACGGAGGTACAAAACCATGAAAAAAGATCTTACCGAAATCGTATTCATACTTGACCGTTCCGGCTCCATGGGCGGGCTGGAAGGCGACACCATCGGCGGCTTCAACGCCATGATCGAGAAGCAGAAGAAGGAAAAGGGCGAGGCGATAGTCTCCACCGTGCTCTTCGACAATCTCTCCGAGGTGCTTCACGACCGCGTGCCCCTTGAGAAGATCGAGCCGATGACCGAGCGCCAGTACTGGGTACGCGGCTGCACCGCGCTGATCGACGCGATCGGCGGCGCTATCCGCCATATCTCGAGGGTGCATAAGTACATCCGCGAGGAGGACGTGCCCGAGCACACCATTTTCATAATCACCACCGACGGCATGGAGAACGCAAGCCGCGAATTCAGCTCCAAGGAGGTCAAGCGCATGATCGAGGACAAAAAGGAGCTCGGCTGGGAGTTCCTCTTCCTCGGCGCGAACATCGACGCGGTGGAGACCGCAAAGCATTTCGGCATAGACGAAAGCCGCGCCGTCACCTACCGTTCCGACAAAAAGGGCACCCGCATGAATTACGCGGCAATGTCCTCCGCGATCAGCCAGCTTCGCTGCGAGGCGGAGATCGACGCAAGCTGGAAGGACGAGATCGTCAACCGCGACGACTGATTTTCGATGAATCATTTTATCCTTTGCGGGCATACTTTAAGTATGGACGGCACGGATAAAAAAACACCCCCGGCGGAAGGGCTCGGGGAAAAAGCGGCGGAAGCCTATCGAAAAGCGGATCCGGACGGGATCGTGACGGATCCCGACGGAAGCTGGACGGGGTTTCCGAGGTTCGACCCTCCCCCCGTAATACTCGGGAGGGATGCGGACCCGATGCGGTTGGGTCCGATACAGCTTGGGGCGGAGAGCGTACAGTTTCAAAACCCCGCGATGGAGGCGCATCCCGTACAGGACGCGGATGACCTGTAAACGTCAAAGGAGCGGCTATTCAGCCGCTCCTTTGAACCATTCATTTTCGTTTTAGTTGCCAAGCATATTCGGAACGAAGGCAAAGCCTCAGTTGCCGCGGTGTGCTGCGAAACAGGCGCTGCAATAAACAGGGCGATCGCTCTTGGGCTCAAACGGGATCTTGGTGGGCGCACCGCACTCCGCGCAGACGGCGTCATACATGACGCGCTCGCCGCGGGAAGCGTTCTTGCGGGCCTGCCTGCAAGCCTTGCAGCGGGTGGGCTCGTTCTGGAAGCCCTTTTCGGCGTAGAATTCCTGCTCGCCGGCGGTAAAGGTGAACTCGGCGCCGCAATCCTTGCAAACCAGTACTTTGTCTTCAAACATTTGAAAAAAACCCTCTTATAAAATATTTGGCGGAAGCGACGGCTGACCTGGTCTTTGACCCCACACTCGCCTGTTGCCGCTTTCGCTACCCGG
>DGHD01000037.1:47605-75010 GCA_002392505.1 Christensenella sp. UBA3857
TGCTCACGGGGGCTTTGCCCCGCTTACGTGGATCGCTTTGCCTGCGACTGGCATCGACTTTCAACCACAGACCCGTATCCTTCGCCAAAGAGATTATAACCAAACCGCAAAGCATTTTCAAGTCTTTTTGGTAAAAGAAAAAATATATTGTAGAAAGACTTTTTGCAATTATTCACATTCACTTGCTTTCGAGCCTTGAGAGCTCGTTTCCGTACTTATCGCAGAGCACGGCGAAGTCCGTTTTGGAATCCGCCCATATTTTTTTGACGCCGATAATGAAATCGGCGGAGGAAGCAATATCGCTCTTTTTTGCGGCGACGGTAACGGACGCGCCCGGCGCAAGCGCGGCGCCCTCCGGGAATACGAAAGTCTCGCAGCCCTTCGACGACCACACGAACATTCCGGACAGATCCGCCTGCTCCGCGCCTTCGTTGGTCAGAACAAGGCTCTGATGCGCCTTGCTCGCCTCCGTTATCTTAAGCCCCGGGTACTGCGCGGAGGGTCTTTCGGGATATTCCACCGCGATCTCGCCCCGCTTCGAAACGGTAACGAGCACGCCGAGGGTATGTTCCTCGGTAAGAATAATCTCCGCGCCGCGGAGCTTCCCCTTCACGACCCGGTTCGCCGAATCCTTATCGACCTTCGTGTCGGTTGATATTACGGCGATGAGCGGAGCCGCCGCTTTGGCGAAGTCCTCGCTCGTGGCGTCGGGATTGCCGTGGTTGGGGACCTTCAGCACGTCGCACTTGATATCCGCGCCGGAAGCCGTAAGCGCACCGTCCTCGTTAAACTGCATATCGCCGGTGAACAGGAAGCGCCGTCCGTTCACGCGAAGCATTACAACGAGCGAATTGTCGTTATCGTCGCCCTTGTCCAAGGCAAGCGGTGCGAGCACCTCGAACGAAACGCCGTCCGCGACTCCGACGACGTCGCCGGCGCGCACGGTCCGTGAGTCGAGTCCGTTTTCGGATATGAGGGCGTCGATGCCCGAGCTGTCGAGCTGCAGCTCCGGCACGATCACCTGCGCGACGGGGTATTTCTGCAGTATCGGTTCGAGCCCGCCGATATGATCTTCGTGCCCGTGGGAAAGAATAACGCCTTCGAGCATCTTAACGCCAAGCACCTCGAGCGCTGAATAGATATTGACGAAGCTCTCCTCCTCCCCCGCGTCGACGAGCCAGGCATGGCCGTCGATCACGACGACGGCGGAATCCGCCTTCCCGGCGTTGACGAAGAACACCGAAACGGAGTGAGGTTCGCCCTCAAAATCGACCGGCTCGGAGTATTTGTTCTTGTTTTCGGGCTCATGCACGCAGCCGGCCGCGAGCGCAGTCAGAAGCGCAAGGGCAAGCGCGAACGCCGTACGAAGCTTTCTCATCGGGATCATCCTCCTTGATACCCGTATATTACCATATAAACCGCTCCGGTGCAACGGCGGAATTATGACAAAAAAAGGGCGGCTCGCCGCGAGAGGCGCGGAACCGCGATATTCCAAATCCGGACGACCGCTCCCGCGAGATATTTCATATAAACAACATCCTTCACTCTCTTCAATGAAAAGAGCCCGCGCTTCTGCGCGGGCTCCTCGTTCAATTGTAAATCAGCCGACCTTCTTGAAGAGTACGATGTTTGAGCCGCTGGTGGTGGCGCCGAAGAATCCGTAATCGTCAGCCGCGCCGGAGTAGAACGTGGCGTACTTGATGGTGCTGGAGGATACCGTGTACTTCAGCATGTTGTTCGTGAACTGCCACTTGGTCGCATAGCTGGTGCCGGAAGCGGGATAGCAGTCAGCATACCTGGTGCTGGAGTAGACCCTGAGGTAATAGCTGGAGTTGTAGCCGGACTGGATCTTGTAGTAGGAGCCGTTCGCAACGAACTTCCAGGTCACGTTATTGAGGGTCGCGGTGGTGAAGGTAGTGTTGTCAACGCCGACGACGTTGTTGCCGCTCTTGACAGCCCTTACAGCGTAGCCGTAGTAGCTGCTGTTGGAGTTGAGATAGTAGTGGTTGGACTGGTCGGGGTTGTAGTTCATGAGCAGCCAGGTGTTGGTGCCGTCGGTGTAGCCGATGAGGTACTCAACGCCGGTGGTGATGCTCGTAGCGGGCGCATAGTAGGTGCCGGTGGGCGTCGAGGTGGGAGCCGGAGTCGCAGTGGGCTTCGGAGTCGCGGTGGGCGCGGGAGTCGGAGTCGCGGTGGGCTTCGGAGTCGCGGTGGGCGCGGGAGTCGGGGTGGCCGAGCTGCCGCCGGATACGTACTGATAGAACTGGATGCTGTTGCCGGTGTTCTTGCTGGTGGTGAAGTAGGCCTTGCTGGAGCCGAGGCTCAGGTAGTAATAACCGTCGGAGTCGACCTGGTTGTTAAGATCGCCGCCGGAATAGAGCCATGCAACGCTCGTGGAAGAGGGATACAGGTACTGGGAGGAATCAAGACCCATGTACTTGGAGTTGCCCACATTCTTGAAGGTCCAGCCGCTGGTCGCATTGCCGCCCGCAGTCCAGAGGATGTTGTTGACAGTCACAGAGGACGGGATGGTCAGCGTGTTGTCGGAATTGACCGTTACCGCATAGGAGGTGAGGTAATGGTTGTTGGAGTAGATCGTGTTGCCGACCGCATAGCCGTTCGACACGATGATGTACTTGCCGCCGGAAACGGGGGCGGATACGAGAGTATAACCCTCAAATTCGGAAACGGTGATGGCAGCGGTCTTGGTGTAGGTGGTGTTCGCCACGTTGTCCTTGACCTTTACGGTGAGGGTCGCGGTGCCGGCAGCCTTACCGGTGACAACGCCGGAAGAGGATACGGTGGCGACGCTCGTATTGGAGCTCGAATAAGAGGTGATGGTGTAATCTACGTTCGTGGTGGGAGCGACGGTGACCTTTGCCTGAGCGGTGGCGCCGACCTTGACGTTAACGTTCGCAACGGAGACGGAGGTCAGAGCGACGGGGCTCGAGGAACTGCCGCCGATGAGCTGCCAGTCGCAGGTAACGGTCTGGGTGCCGTCGGGGTTGGAGGGGAAGGAATCGGTCGGGCTCATAACGATGGGCCACGCCGCGCCGGAAGAGGAGGAGTAAGCGGGATCCCAATTGCCGTAAGTGCTCTTCATCGTCTTGATAGCGCTGGCAATGGTGGCGCCGTTCTTCATCTCGGTCCAGAACTTAGCCTCGTACTTATAGTCGCCGGTGAAGGAGACGGACTGGGAATAACCGTAGACCGCAGCGCAGCCTGCCTGCAGCAGAGCGGTACCCGTGGTGCCCCTGCCTTCCTTCTTCATACCTTCGCAGATAGCCATCCAGACGAAGGTATTGGTGATGGTGCCGGAAACGTGATTCTTGATATAACGGCCGTCGATGCCGTAGAAGGAACCGCCGTTGTAAGCCCAGCCGTTGGAGTAATCGCTGGAGGTAAGGCCGGTGCTTACGGTCAGATCGAGGTAAGAGGTGTTGTTGGAGCTGATGCAGTTGCCGTGGGAGTCATAAATGACGACGGCCTTGTTGGAATAATTCTGAGCGATGGCGGGACCGGTCGCCTGGCTGCCGGAGAGCATCGTACGGGTGCCGCCGGTGGCGTTGGCGATGGAGGTAGCCTCAGTCTTATACTGATCGGTGAAGCTGGAATCGGAGCCGTAGAAGGGACCTACGAGCAGAACGTCGACAGCGCCGTTCGCGGGACCGTTCTTGGTGTTGCTGACCTTCGCGACGGCATTTACGACCTCGTTCTCAAGATATGCGTTGGTCTGCTTGGCGGGAGCCTTTGTGTAGTTGCGGACGCGGTAGTTGTAGCCGCCCCACATCCCGTCGGTCGTGAAGGAGAATTCATTGTCGTTAAGGTCGGTGATGCTGCCCTTATCGATGAGGGGGCAGTTCAAAGCTGCCTTATAGACCGCCATAGTGACTTCATTGCGGTTTGCCTTGGCAGCCATCATCTGGGTCTCAACAGCGTCGAGATAGGCCCATACGTTATCCCAGCGCTTCATAGCCCTGGCTTCGTTCCTTGTGTATGCGGCTTCTTGAGCCATGGATGCTGCCGGCAGGACCGCCAGTACCATGAGGACGACTACGAGAGCACATACGATCTTCTTCATTTTGCTCATTTTGTTTCCTCCTGATATATTGCGAAAGGGTTCCCCCCTCCCGTTATGGTGTATATTATACTCCTGCTCCTATATATTGTCTACACCTAAAAAGGTATTACCAATAATATATTTGGACGAATTTGCCATATTTTTCACAAGATTGCCATAATTTCAGCACCTATTCTGTAAATTGTTTTCATTTTTCGACCAATTTACTCGTTTTGCGAACTTCTTTTGTTAAAAATTTCACAGGCTGCGGATATATCCCGCGCCGTTTCACACCGTTTAATATACCGCCGCAGGAGCTTTCATGCGATATATTCAGCAGCGCGTTCCGCGCGAAAAAGCGCAAAAAAAGAGCGTTCCCGAAGGAACGCTCATAAATCAACTATTCAACGGATCACACAATACCCTGAGCCATCATGGCGTCGGCGACCTTCTTGAAGCCGGCGAGGTTGGCGCCCGCTACGAGGTTGTAGCCGAGACCGGCTTCCTCAGCAGCTTCCATGGAGTTCTTGTGGATGTTCTTCATGATGGTGACGAGCTTGTTATCGACTTCCTCGGCGCTCCAGGCGAGACGCTCGGAGTTCTGGCTCATCTCAAGACCGGAAACGGCAACGCCGCCCGCGTTGACAGCCTTGGAGGGAGCAACGATCATGCCGGGCTGCTTCATCATATGGAACAGAGCCTCGTTGGTGGTGGGCATGTTGGCGACCTCGATATAGTACTTGGTGCCGTTGGCAATGATCTCATTGGCCTCTTCCATGCGGATCTCGTTCTGATAAGCGCAGGGCATGCAGATGTCAGCCTTCTGACCCCAGGGCTTCTTGCCGGGGAAGAACTGAACGCCGAACTTATCGGCATAATCCTTGACCTTGTTGCGGCCGGAGTTACGCATTACGAGCATGTAATCGAGCTTCTCCTGAGTGCAGACGCCGTCGGGATCGTAGATGTAACCGTCGGGACCGGCAAGGGTGATGACCTTAGCGCCGAGCTGCATAGCCTTGGTGCAGACGCCCCAGGATACATTGCCGAAACCGGAGATGGCGATCTCTTTGCCCTTGATGGTGTCGTTCTCATGCTTTAAGACCTCGCAGAGATAGTAGACAGCGCCGAAACCGGTCGCCTCGGGACGGATCAGGGAGCCGCCGAAGCTGAGGCCCTTACCGGTGAGAACGCCGTTCTCATAAGCGCCGCGGATCCTCTTATACTGACCGAAGAGGAAACCGATCTCACGACCGCCTACACCGATGTCGCCGGCGGGAACGTCAACGTTGGGACCGATGTGACGCTGGAGCTCAGTCATGAAGCTCTGGCAGAAACGCATGATCTCGGCGTCGGTCTTGCCGTTGGGATCGAAATCGGAGCCGCCCTTACCGCCGCCCATGGGGAGGGAGGTGAGGCTGTTCTTGAAGGTCTGCTCGAAGCCGAGGAACTTCATAACGGAGAGGTTAACGTGAGAAGCGAAGCGGAGGCCTCCCTTGTACGGACCGATGGCAGAGTTGAACTGCACACGGAAGCCGCGGTTGACCTGAACCTTACCGTCACGGTCTACCCAGGGTACGCGGAACTCGATGACGCGCTCGGGCTCGACAAGGCGCTCAAGCAGGCCGTTCGCCTGATACTCGGGGTGCTTTTCGATCATGGGCTCGAGGGAGCGGAGAACTTCCTCAACGGTCTGGATGAACTCGGGCTCATGGGAGTCGCGGGCTTTGACCTTAGCGATGACTTCTTCAATGTAAGCGTTCATTGTATGTTATCCTCCATATAAAAAATAGTTGGATTGATTTGGGTTTTGCCCATCGTTCTTATTATAATATCACCGCCGATAAAGGTCAACAGAATATTGAAAATATACTTAAAAAGCTCCGTGTCTATTGCATTTTGTCCGGGTCTGTGCTATTCTGCCGTCAAAGGGAATTCTTTTTCCCGGACATGACCAAAGGAGGCTGTTGGATATGGAAAGAACAATAACTGTGCGCGGAACGGGCAAGCTGAGCGTAAGACCCGACCAGATCTCGGTATCACTTAATATAAGGAAGAAGGATAAGGTCTACGAGACCGCCATGACGGAATCCGCAAGGCTGCTTGAAAACCTGCGCTCCGCGATAGAGGACGCCGGCTTCAAGCGGGAGGATCTCAAGACCCAGTCCTTCAACGTCGGCACGGAATACGAGAGCAGGCGCGAACAGAACGGCACGTTCCGTCAGGTATTCGTCGGCTACGTATGCGATCATCAGCTTATGATCGAGTTCCCCTTCGATACCGCAAGGCTCGGCAAAGTTCTGAGCGCGATAAGCGTCTGCGTCGCGGAGCCGGAGCTCAACGTTTCCTTTAATATAAAGGACAGGGAAGCTCTCACCGATCAGCTTTTGAAGAACGCCGCCGACAACGCGCGCATGCGCGCGATGACGCTCGCCGCCGCCGCGGGCGTGGAGCTGGGCGACCTCATCTCCGTCAATTATAATTGGAAGGAAAACAACTTCACCTCCCCCACCTTCTACGGCGGCAGCATGAAGATGCTCCGCGCGAACGCCGCGGCGGAGTGCGATATGCAGATCGAGGCGCAGGATATCGACGTATCCGAGAACGCCGTATTCGTTTGGGAGATAATCTGACAATAAACCGTTTGGGAGGCGCCGATGAGCCGCGGATTGAAAAAGGGCATTGAAAAGCTCTTTCGCAAGGGCTTCGATATGTTTATAGGCAGCGGACTTTCGCAGGAGATGAACTCCATCGACCCCGCAAAAGCGGGACCGGAGTATTACTATTCCTCCGAGGAGCTCGTCCGTCTTGTACGCGCCGCCGCCGCGGAGGGCTGCGTGCTGCTTGAAAACGACGGCGCTCTGCCCCTTGCAAAAGACGAGCCCGCCGCTGTTTTCGGGCGCTGCCAGTACGACTGGTTTTTCGTCGGCTACGGTTCAGGCGGCGACGTGCATGCCCCCTACAAGATCGGCTTGATCGACGGCATGAAGAACGCCGGCGCGGCGTTTTACGCCCCCCTCGCGGAGGAGTATCTGCGCCTCGTCTCGTCGGACAAATACAGGGCCGACCACGGCTGGTGGGGACATTGGCCGTTCTCGCATCCCGAGCTTGAAATCGACTCCTCGCTCATAGATAAAGCCGCGGAGGAATGCCGCACCGCGATCGTCGTTATAGGACGCGCCGCGGGCGAGGACAGGGACAACAAGCCCCTGCCCGGCAGCTGGTACCTCACCGCAGCCGAAAGGAAGCTCCTCGACCGCGTGACGGAGCGCTTCCGCCGCGTTGTCGTGATACTCAATATCGGAAGCCTTATCGACCTTTCGTGGATAAAGGAGTACGGGGATAAGCTCTCCGCCGTGCTGATAGCCTGGCTCGGCGGGCAGGAGAGCGGGAACGCGGTCTGCGACGTGCTTTACGGCGCCGTATCCCCTTCGGGAAGGCTCCCCGCGACCGCCGCAAGGCTTGAGGATTACCCCGGCGGCGCGTTCGGCATATCGAAAAGGGCCGAATACTCCGAGGGGATATTCATGGGCTACCGGTATTTCGACCGGTTTGCGCCCGAAAAAGTCCTCTACCCCTTCCTGCACGGGCTTTCATACACCGGATTCGAATTCGTGCCGCGCTCCGTTTCGCTCGGCGAAGCGGGGCTGACCGTCCGTATTTCCGTTAAGAATACCGGCGCGCGCCCGGGCAGTACCGCCGTGCCGGTCTTCGTCCGCCCGCCCGAGGGCAGGCTCGATAAGCCCCTCCGCACGCTCGTTTCGTTCGGCAAGACCGGCGTGCTCGCGCCCGGCGCGGAGGAGGAGATCGCGCTCTCCTGCGATAAAAAAAGCCTCGCCTCGTTCGACGGGGAAAGGCATTCGTTCATTCTGGAGGCGGGGGAATACCGCGTTTACGCGGACAAAGCTTATCTCGGGAGCGCGATCGTTCCCGAAGAGGAGCTGATCGAAGTCTGCGAACCCATCGTGATCCCGTCCGCCGTGCTGAGGGAAAGGATACTCTCCCGCCTGCCGGAGCCGATCCCAGGCGTCAAGCGCAAGCTCCGCTTCGGCGACGTTCTGTCCGGCGCCGCATCCGCAGAGGAGTTCGTTTCGTCCCTCTCCGACGAGGAGCTTGCGGACATGACCCGCGGGCACGGCATGATGAATTCCGAGCTCGGACCCGCCGGCAACGCGGGCGTGTTCGGCGGCGTGACCGAGGCGCTTAAAGCAAAGGGCGTGCCGCCCGTTTCCTGCTGCGACGGTCCCGCGGGGCTGAGGATGCAGCGCTTCTCGGCGCTGATCCCCTGCGGAACGGCGCTCGCCGCGTCCATGAACACGCGGCTTATAGAGGCGCTCCACGCACTGCTCGGTCTTGAGATGGAGCATTTCGGCGTGGACGTAAGGCTCGCCCCGGGCATGAACCTCATGCGGCACCCCCTGTGCGGCAGGAATTTCGAGTATTTTTCGGAGGATCCCGTGCTTTCGGGGCTCACCGCCGCCGCTTGCGTGAACGGCGTACAGAGCGTCGGAAAGGCGGCGTGCCCCAAGCATTTTGCCTGCAACAACCAGGAATACAAACGGAACGTGAGCGACTCCGCCGTATCGGAGCGCGCCCTTAGGGAGCTGTATCTCCGCAATTTCGAGATCTGCGTCAAGGCTTCCCGCCCCATGACGCTTATGACCTCCTATAATAAAGTGAACGGCGTGTGGTCGCACTACAACTACGACCTCGTCGAGACCGTGCTCCGCCGCGAGTGGGGCTTCGACGGTCTTGTCATGACCGACTGGTGGATGCAGAGCGCCCGCTCGCCCCAGTTTCGTGCGCTCAGGGACAACGCCTACCGCGTCCGCGCGGGCGTGGACGTGCTGATGCCCGGCAACAAAAGCCACGTTTCAAGGCGCTTCATAAAGGAGAAGAGCATCCCCCGCGCCCTCAAAAAGCGCGATGGGCTGACGAGAGCGGAGCTCGAGCAGTCGGCGCTCCGCGTGGTAAGGCTTGCCGCAAGGCTGAACGGCGGCGGGTCCGGGAAAGTTCAATAATACCTGAAATACAATAGCTCTTGGGAGGCGCTTAATTCCCAAGAGCTTTTATTATGGAGAGTTCATTTTAAGCGGCGCTCATTCGTTCACGAAGAACCCCTGCGCGAGGTCTTCGTCGACAAGCTCCAGGCTTTCGCCGGGGCGAAGGGTGAGCTTCTCCCCCGCCTTCACTCTCAACAGATAGTCGGACGCGGTGAATACGCCGTCCTTTATCGTGCCGACCGCCGCGTAGAACGGGCTTGCCTCAAGCGCCAGCTTCTTCATGGAAAGCACGAGGCAGCCGTCGGACTCCGAAATATCGAAGTACTCGTCCGGCATACGGCACTCGCCGATATCGGCTTCGTCGTCCGTTTCGACGGCGAGGGGCATGGGCGCGTCGTAAAGCCGCATTTTAAGGCAGCGCTCGATAAGGCGCTTCCTCGTGACGGCGGTCGCCGCCCTGCCGCAGTCGACCGAAACGAATTTCCTGTTGAGCTTTGCCGCCGTGACAGCGGTGGTCCCGCTCCCGCCGAAGAGGTCGATGACGGTATCCCCCTCGCGCGAGCAGGAGAGTATTATCCTCTTCAAAAGCGCCTCGGGCTTCTGGGTGATGAAGCCGGTGCGCTCCGGATCGCGCTGATGGAGATGCTCTATATCGTCCCACACGTCGGAGGGATAGACGGGATCGTCCTCATAATAACGGTACTCCTTGCCGTTCGTCCTTATCGAATAGTAGACCCTGCCGGTCTCGTCAACGGCGCGGCGCATGTGGTTGCGCCTTTCGGGACCGCGCGGCACGCCGACCGCCTTGAGGTCGAAATACGCATCCTGCGATCTTCTGTACATGAGTATCGTATCGTGCTTCTTCGAGAAGGCGTTCTTCGCCCTGCCGCCCGATTTATACGCCCAGATTATCTCGTTTGTGAGCCCGTCCTCGCCAAACACCTCGTCGCAGATCAGCCTTGCCGCGGCGCTCATGCGGTAGTCGATATGCAGGAAGAAGGTGCCGTCGTCCTTCAAAAGCTCGTACGAAAGGCGCACCGCCTCGCGGATGAGCGCAAGGTATTCGTCCCTCGGAAGGGAGTCGGTATACGCCGTCTGCTTTTTGCCGCGGCGAAACTCGAACGAGCCGCCCGTGCCGAACGGGGGATCGATGTAGACGACCCTCGCCGAGCCGCCGTATTTTGCGGCGAGCGCGTCCTTTATGCGGCGGATATCGGCAAAATAGACCGTGCCGTCGCCGCCCATCACATTAAGCTCCGCGCCGCATTCAGTCCGTTTAAGCATATTCAAACCCCCTTTTGAAGACAAAAAACAGGCTGAAAAGCCTGTTTATTCCGATTTATACCTCATGAATTTTTCAGTCGAAAGGCTCAGCAGGCAGCCCCCTGCAAGGAGCGCCGCCCAGATGACCGCCTTCCACCATGCGAAGCGGAAGGTGGGATCGCCGGCAAGCGTGACGACCTCCTGCACGATACAGCCGAGCGTAGTCGCGACGACGACGCCGAATATCACGTAATACGCGGGACCGTGATGCTTTTCGATGACCTTCTTGACGAGCAGCAGCGCCGGCACCGCGACTATCGCCATGCCGATCACGCCGAACAGCATATAAGGCGCCGTCCCGAAGGACGCCCTTACGCACTCCCAGAAGGGCTTATCAAGCTCCGCCGCAGCAATGAAGAGCTTGGGCGGAGCGGTGAACACGGCAAGGAAGCTCTCGTAAACGCCGAGGTTCAGCAGTATGAACGAGATGCTCACGCCGGGGAGCAGCACGCCGCACATGATGATCGCGCCGCTTATCATGGCAAGGTACCAGTTGATCGCCCTCTCCGCGCCGGCGTTGGTGACGAGTCCGAGCACTATGAGCCCGAACGCGAGCACGAAGCCGGGTATCGCCCAGAAGGGATAGCTCTTCTTAAAGCCCTTTTCGTTGCATTCGCGAAGCAGCGCGGGCATCGAGCCGACGACGAGCCCTATGAAAACGCAGAGCACCGCCGTTCGGAAATCCACGAAAAGCCAATCCAGAAGGAACATGAACACCAAAAATCCCAGCGCGCCGCCGAGTGCCAGCGGGAGCAGGAACCTGAAGTTCTTCCCGGGCGCCTTGAAAAAGCCCGTCACCGCGTCGATCGCGGGCTTGTAAAGCCCCATCGAAACGGCGAGGATGCCGCCCGAGAAGCCCGGCATTATCGCACCTATGCCGATCACTATGCCGGCTATGAACCTTTTGAAGAATGAATCCATCTGTTTTCCTTCGGCGCCGGATAAGCGCCGGATCGTATTATATCACATTCCGTGCCGAAAGGGAATACGCCAAAAGCTTTTTAAGGCGGTTCACCTTGAAGTCCTGTTCAGGCGGAACCGCATAAACAGCTCCGTTCCGTTCTCGCCGCTTACCGTAAGCGTGCCGCCCGCCCTTTGAGCGATCGCGTCGAGCCCCATGGCGTTCACGGCGCTTTCGGGGAGCCTTGCGAACGTCGAGAACACTATCTCGTAAACCCAGGTGCCCTCGCGGATCTCCATGGAATGCTTCTCGTCGGGCGCGTATCGGAGCGCGGCGGTAATATAGCCCGCTGCTGCGTCGAGCGCGGCTTCCCTCAATTCGCTGTCCCTCGGGAGACTGCCCTTCGCCTCGAGCTCGAGCCCGAGCCTTGACGCCGCTTCCGTCATGCAAGCCGCAAAGCCCGCATCCCCGCTCCCTTTGGAGGTATCGAAAAGCGCGAGCGCCGAAAGCACAGCTTCCCGTGCGGAAGCCTTCTCTTCCTCTCCGCAGTCCCCGGCAGCCGCTTCGCAAAGCTTCAGCGCCTCGGAAAGCGCTTCATACGCCCCCTCGCGTGAGGCGAGCGCGCGCCCGGCTGTCACGAACGAGACCGCCTCCCTGCCCGCGTTCGCTAACGCGGCGGTAAGGCTCTCAAGCTCCGCATCGGCGCGGTTCACGGACTCGTTAAGCTCGTATTCCTTCGAGACCTCCCTTGCGATTATGCAGCGCACCGCCTTCTTTTCGGGAGCGTCCGTATTCGCGGTGACGACCCTGCCGTCCGAAAGCCGTATGAGTCCGTCGTCGTCCTCGCGGTCGTAAAGCAGCTTCAGAAGCGAATACCCGTTCAGCGGCACGTGATCGAAGAGCTCGTAGCAAAGCTCCTCCATCGCGCGGTTCATGACGAGCACTTCGCCGTCCTCGCGGCAGCAGCATACGCCCGAATCCATCGAATCGAGCCCCTCGAGCACGGCGTATTCGCCCGCGCGCCCCATGAATGCGGATACCGCAAGCCTCAGGAAGAACGCCGCGGCGGCGAGCATTACGACGCCCGCGCCCGCGACGGCGAGCCACGGGAGCGAACCGACGAGGCGGACGAGCCCGGTCGTCTCCTCCCCCTTTGCGGCGGCGGAATTTATAGCGGTCAGCGCGTACCAAATAACGAGCGCGGCTGCGGCAAACGGGATATAGAGCGCCGCCTTCCACGCCTTTTTGCCGCGTACGCGGAGAATGATCACGGCAGCGCAAGCCAATGCGATGAGCGTGAACGCCGCGGCAAAAAGCCCGCGGGGGATCTCGGAAAGGGAGATATAAGCCGTCATGCCCTGTCACCGCCCTTCCATATCCTCACGTTCATCGTAAGGCGTTCGCCCTCCTGCGAGGAATTGACCGAAAGCCCTCTCTTTTTGACGAGGAACAGCCCCGATGAAACGGGCGGTTCCAGCACTATTTTCATCGTGACGCGGTCGGAGCCGCAGCCAACCTCCGCATCGACGCGCCGGAGCTTCCCCGGCGCGGAGGCGGCGATCTCCTCGAAGAACGCGAAGGAGTCGAGTATCACCTTTGATTCAAGGCTGCCCTCGCCGTTATACTTTATTTCGGCGTCCGCTCCGCAGAGCCTCAGCAGGCGCGCGGTCTCGTCCAGCGCCTCCTTAAGATCGGAGAAGGCGAGCTTCCCGTCCTTTTCGGCAAAGCGCATTTTGCGCCTTGACTCCATGTATCCGCCGAGAAGACACGCGAGCGCGGTATCGCCGCCGGACTTTTCCTCGCCTTCAAGAAGCCTTGCGAGCCCCTCCGCCTCGGGAGCGAGCTCCTCCGACAGCGCGTCGTAGATGAGCGTTCCGGCTTCCGCCTCGAGCCGCTCCTTCCTTATTGCGCTCATGCGCTCGTAAAGCGCGCGGTCCGCCGTGAGCTTTTCCTCCGTCCTTTCGAGATAGCCGCCCGCTTCGTTCAAAAAAGTCCTGTCCTCAACTGAGAAAAACCTGCCTCCCCTGACCGGTGTGACGGTGACGCAGGTGCTTTTGTCGGGGAAATACTCACCCTCTACCGGCGCTGCGGCGGCGTCCATGATCGTGGGAGCATCCGCTCCCGCGGCGGCGAAAGCGAGCCCGCCCGCCCTGTTAAGCACGGCGGCGTTTAGCGGCGAATCCTCAAACAGCTCGCCGCAGCCGGAGGCGGTCCTGACGAGTCCCAGCTCGATACAGCACTCCGCAAACGCGGCGGCGGTGAACACGCCCACGTCCGCCGGGCGGATGATATCCGTGCCGCCTATCCTGATCACCTGCGGGGCGGCGATGTAAGCCGCAAAGAACACCGCGCCGGGGATGAGCGGTATGACGAGCGCCCACACGGGCTTTTTCAGCGCGAGCGCAGCCCTTGCGGCGAGCACGGCGGAGGCGAGGCACAGCGCCGCGCACCACGCCGCGTGGAGATAAAACAACGGGCCCGGCGCGTAATCGCCGTCCGACAAAAGCCCGCCCGCGGGGTCCTTCATTGCGAGGAAATGGAGCCCGTTCGTCACGAAGCCGAGCGCGAGGAGCGCGAGCGGCGCGTACAGTATGCGAAGCTTCCCCGGTCCTCGGTCGAAGCCGACGCCCTGAGAATTGGTGAAGAAAAGGAGCGCGAGCGGCGCCGCCATAACGGGTATGAACGAGACGTATTTAAGGGGCAGGCGCGTATCCTGCCCGGCGCAGAACCAGCGCGTCCTGGCAAGCTCCAAAAGATAGAACGCGACGAACGACAGCCCCATCAGAAGGAGCGACCGGCGCGCGGTCTTTGCGGCGACGCGCTCGAACACGGTGAGTATCCACTCAAGAAGAAGCGCCGCGCACGCTATGAACGTTACGGGATCCGCCGCCTGCGACCCGCGAAGCAGCGCCCGCACGAGTATTATCGCCGCCGCGCCGGCGCCGAATACTATTATGTTCCTTCTCGATCCGGAGGAAAGCATTTATCGGTAAGGTCCTTTCACTTTACTGTCTGTATTTTACACCATTTTCCGTCTCAAGTCGACAAAAAAAAGCGTTATCGGGAAAAAACTTGACGGAATAAAAATATATTTTTAAAACCCTGTCCCATTTTTGCGTTTCGCGCGTTGTATATATAGAAGGGTTTATCGGGACGAGTCCGGGGATAACGTCGGCAAAAAATATATTTTTATAATCCTGTCCCATTTTGGCGTTTCGCGTGTTGTATATATAGAGGGAGTTATAAAACTGACGATCTTTTCGGTTGACATCTGTTTTGCAGGTGTTATCATATATAGCGAAAGGAATGATGCACAAAAGCTATCTGCCTCGCGGACGATATGAAGAACCGGTATCGTGCGCTGTCATCCCACAAAAGCAGTTCACTCAGGATGTGAAAAAATGAAGAGATGCTGTAGTTTTCAAATACATGATCGAAAACCCTAATGTTTACGTAATATGGGACCCGTGGGATAACAGCGATAATGAGATAACGCTTAATGAAGCTAATTGCTTTTTATACAAAAACGAATCATTATATATGGTGACTCACTTATATATATGTCATTGAGGATGTATTTATAATGAAAACGTTCAAAACAATCATCTGCATTATTCTTTCAGTTATTGTGTTCGGCTCTTTGATGCCCATAGCTTTGGGGGACTCCGACGGCTCAGTATATGCAGGCAAGGAAGAACAGGACTATATTTATGCCTGCTCCCAAAGTGAGCTCTCGAATGTTCGGTCATTATTGGAGCGCCACGGGATCCGTCTTCTAAAGGAATCAATCACTCCGGTCTATACGCTCGATATGTTAGCTTTTGCTGCGAATAACACTTTTGAAATAAAGCCATCAAATTACAGCACCGAATCGGGTCGCTGGCAAGTCTACAAAGCAAAAACCGTTTCCGAGAATAATGGCTTTGCAGGAAACATTGGTTTTTTCATAAAAGACGGAGTTGCACAGCTGCTCTACTTCACCCCGTCCAACATAATAGAAGAGATAAAAAATGAAGTGTTCCCTGCTTCCTGCAGCTATGCCGATCACGCTTCGAGAATAGCCCAACTGCTAGGCAGTGACGAAATAATACCGCCGGAAAACGTCAGATATGTAAATGTTAAAGGGTACAAAAACGAACTCGGCGATTGCTTTTATGTTAGGGTAGACGGGAATGGTTATTTTATACCGATCGGATACATAAGCACAGTTTATGCTCCTGCTGCTGCCACTAATGCAATAACGATAAGTGAGCTTAAGGCGAAAGCGTTGGAAGACGAACAAAACTACATCGAACATACCATTGAGATGGAAGAGTGGAGGAACGAACACCCCGGCGAATCATGGATCCCGGTCCGTTCGGAATCAGAAAGTATCGTTACAATCATTTCCGGCAATTCTGTTGAAAATATCATTGAAGTGAATAAGTTCTTCTCCAACCTGTTCTCGTCGGAAAATACGGTCGTCGAGCCCACGCAAACGCCGCCCGGCAATACTCCCCTCCCCGAGGAAATGACCGAGCAGAAAGCTCCCGCCGTGACGGAAAAAACCAATCGATTCCTTTATTGGGTCGTTCCGCTTACCGTCATACTTCTTGCTGCGGGGATATACGCCGCAGCCGTGTCGATCAATAAGCGGCAGAAAATGCAATGATATCAAGAGCATATTCGATAATCCGGATGGTCTTGAAATATGGGATCCATGGGATAACTCCACAAATCAGTTTTATTTGAATGATCAGAACGCATATTGCTATAACGAATTATATTATAGAATTAATGTAATCAATAATACTCCATCAAACTTTATAGAACAAAGCTGACAGGCGAAGAACATAACAAAAGGACCGCACCCTTGGGCGGTCCTGTCTTTATTCCCTTTACAGATTTATCTCCGGCGTATCGAGCGCCGCGTCGTCCAACAGCGGCAGTATGCTCCCGATATAGGCGGAAACCTGCTCGGGGCAGCGGCCGATGTATTTTTCGGGCTTTAACAGCTCGTCGAATTCCTCTCCTGTCAGGCCAAACTCCTTCTCCTCCTTGAGGCGGGAAAGAAGGTCGCAGTCGAGCCCCTCCTTCATGCGGCGGGTAGCCTCCATTGAGCAGGTGCGGATGACCTCGTGCAGCTTCTGCCTGTCGCCGCCGCGCTTTACGCCCTCCATAAGAAGGTTCTCTGTGGCGATGAAGGGAAGGTAATCCATGACCGTCCTTTCGACTATCTTTTCGTTCACATGGAGCCCGTCGGTCACGTTCCTTGCAAGGCGGATTATCGCGTCCGCGCAGAGGAAGCCCTCCGGCAGGGAGATCCTGCGGTTGGCTGAATCGTCGAGCGTGCGCTCGAGCCACTGGACGGAAGCCGTCATATGGGCGTTCATCGCGTCCGCCATCAAATACCTGGCGAGCGAGCAGATCCTTTCGCTTCGCATGGGGTTGCGCTTGTACGCCATGGCGGAGGAGCCTATCTGGTTCTTCTCGAACGGCTCTTCAAGCTGCCTGTCGTGCTGGAGAAGGCGGATATCGTTCGCCATACGGTAAAGGCTCTGCGCTATGGAGGAGAGCGCGTTCATGATGCGGCTGTCTACCTTTCTGGGGTAGGTCTGCCCGGCTACGCCGAAGAGCTCGTCAAAGCCGAAGTCCGCGGCGATCATGCGGTTCATCTCGTCGATCTTGCAGGTATCGCCCTCGAAGAGCTCCATGAAGCTCGCCTCCGTGCCGGTGGTGCCGCGGCAGCCGAGGAATTTGATATTGGCTATCGCGAAATCGAGCTCCTTAAGATCGCTTACAAGGTCCTGCATCCAGAGCGTCGCCCTTTTGCCGACGGTTACGAGCTGCGCCGGCTGGTAATGCGTGTACCCGAGCGTGGGGAGCGCCTTATACTCGTCAGCGAACGCGGCGAGGTTCTTTATCACGCTTTTCAGTTCCCTGCGGATGTACTTCAAGCCGTCCCGGTAGATGACGAGATCGGCGTTATCGGTGACGTAACAGCTCGTCGCGCCGAGGTGGATAATGCCCGCGGCGGAGGGAGCCGCCTTGCCGAAGGTGTAGACGTGCGCCATTACGTCGTGCCTGACCTCCTTCTCACGGGCGGCGGCGCAATCGTAATCTATCTCGCCGATATGGGCTTCCATCTCGGCGACCTGCTCCTCGGTAATGGGGAGACCGAGCTTCATTTCCGCCCTTGCAAGGCTGATCCAGAGCTTTCGCCAGGTCAGTATGCGCGTATCGGGCGAAAAGAGCCTGAGCATATAGTCCGAGGCGTACCTCGAGGCGAGCGGGGACTGATAAACGTCGTTCATGGGCTGACTCCTTGATTATCGTAAAATGATGCTTTCGCGCTCCGGACCGACGGAGACGAACGTGATGGGCACTTCGATCGCGCGCTGGACGTAAAGCACGTACTCCTTCGCCGCCGCGGGAAGCTCGTCCCAGGTGCGGATGGAGGAAATGTCCGTCTTCCAGCCTTCAAGATACTCTATGACGGGCTTTGCGCTGTCGAGCGCGGCGGGGAACGGGAACTCCCTCGTCACCTTGCCGTCGACGATATAGCCCGTGCAGACGGGGATCCTGTCCATATAGCTTAAAACGTCGAGCTTGGTGAGTGCGATCTCCGTCGCCGCCTGCACCATTGCGCCGTACCTTGTCGCAACGAGGTCGATGGGACCGACGCGGCGGGGACGCCCCGTCTTCGCGCCGTACTCGAAGCCCTCCTTACGGAGCTTTTCCGCCTCTTCGCCGAACATCTCGCACACGAAGGGACCCTCGCCCACGCAGGTGGAATACGCCTTTACGACGCCTATCACGCGGGAGACCCTCGCCCCGGGGAAGCCGGAGCCGATCGGCGCGTATGCGGCGAGCGTGTTGGACGAAGTGGTATAGGGATGGATGCCGTAATCGAGATCGCGGAGCGAACCGAGCTGCGCCTCGAAGAGTATGCGCTTGCCGTTCGCCTGCGCATCGCGCAAATAAGCGCCGGTATCGCGGATGAAGGGCTTTATCCTCTCGCAGTAATCGGTAAGCCACCTGTCGAGCATCTCCTCCGTATAGACCTCCGCCCCGTAGACGGACGAAAGTATGAGGTTTTTCCACTCGGCAAGATCCTTAAGATGAGTCTTGAGCCTTTCGGGATAGAAGAGCTCGCCCGCAAGGACGGTCTTCTTCTGATATTTATCGGAATAGAACGGAGCAATGCCCTGCTTGGTGGAGCCGAACTTCTTGTCGGCAAGGCGCCTTTCCTCAAGCTCGTCAAGGTCGCGGTGCCAGGGCATGAGTATGCTCGCGCGGTCGCTGATCATGAGGTTGTCGGGCGTTATCGAAACGCCCTGGCTCATGACCTCGCTCATTTCGCGCCAGAGGTTCTCCGGATCGAGGGCGACGCCGTTGCCGAGAATATTCACGACTCCGTCGCGGAAGATGCCGGAGGGCAGAAGATGCAGGGCGAATTTGCCCTTTTTGTTTATTACGGTGTGACCCGCGTTGCCGCCGCCCTGAAAGCGGACGACCACGTCATAATCCTCGGTCAGAAGGTCGACCATACGGCCCTTGCCTTCATCGCCCCAGTTGACGCCGACTATCGCGCAGTTTGACATAGTATTGACCCTTTCCGGTTCGTCAGATGTTCTCCATGAGCCTCTTCATTACCTCGGCATAGGCGTCCTCAACGCCGCCCATGTCGCGGCGGAAGCGGTCCTTATCGAGCTTTTCGCCGGTCTTTACATCCCAGAGCCTCGAGGTATCGGGGCTGATCTCGTCCGCAAGCACGATCGTACCGTCCTTAAGACGGCCGAACTCGAGCTTGAAATCGACGAGCGTGACGCCGCACTCGAGCCAGAACTTCTTGAGCTCCTCGTTTACCTTGAAGGCGTAGCGCTTGATGGTCTCGATCTCCTCCTCCGTGGCGAGCTTGAGCGCAAGCGCGTGGTAGCTGTTCATCAGAGGATCGCCGAGCTCGTCGTTCTTATACGAGAACTCGATGGTGGGGCGCTCGAACACGACGCCCTCGGGAACGCCGAAGCGCTTCGAGAAGGAGCCCGCGGCGATGTTCCTGATTATGACCTCGAGAGGCACTATCGAGACCTTCTTGACGACCGTTTCGCGGTCGTTCAGCTCCTCCACGAAATGGGTGGGGACGCCCGCCTTCTCGAGCATCTGCATCAGCAGGTTGCTCATCCTGTTGTTGATGACGCCCTTGCCGACGATGGTGCCCTTCTTCAAGCCGTTGAACGCCGTCGCGTCGTCCTTGTAGGATACGATAAGAAGCTCGGGATCGTCGGTCATGAAGACCTTCTTCGCCTTGCCCTCATAAAGCTGTTCTCTCTTGATCATACGTTTTTACCTCCGATAAAGAATTGATCTCGCTTGTATTTTTACTGCGGCGCCGGGGAGACCCCTTTGACGCCCTTATGTCCAACCTAATAATTATATCCCCGCGCGAAGGGGCTTGTCAACCGCCCGCATAACGGTCAGTCCCGATCGAGGCATACGCTCAATATGAACGATACGGCCTGCTCCTGCTGTTCTTCGGGAGATATCTTTGCTTCGCCGTCGCCCCTCTGCGCGCCGTAGCTGCCGAACCGGGCGTGATTCCCGCCGGGGATCTCAAGCTCAAAGAGATCGCCGCAGACGTAAGTCCTGCCCTTTTCGACCTTCTTGAAATTCAGCACGCCGTCCTCCGAGCCGTAAATGCTGAGTACGGTCAGGTTTTCCTTCATCGTCGAGGAGGGATACGCGGCGAACAGTATCACGCCTTCGAGCTTTTCGCCGTGATCCGAGGCGAACTCCGCCGCCATCGCGCCGCCGAGCGAATGCCCGCCGACGTACCAGTTTTCATACTCGTAAAGCCGCATGACGCTCTCTGCCCTGTTCATGCCGAAGAGCGCGAGGTTGAACGGCATTTTGACAAGGAATACGTCCATGCCGCCCTCCGCGAGCCTTTTAAGGAGCGGGGCGTACGCCGCCGCCTCCACCTTTGCTCCGGGATAGAAAACAAGCGCCGAGTCTTCCCCGCTTCCGTCGAAGAACCAGCCGAAGTCGGTCTCGCTCACGGTCACGCCGTCGTCCGAACGGAGCGCGGCAAGCGCCGTATCGTCCGCATGATAATAGACCGAAACGTAGATAAAGAACGCCGCGGCGAGTATCAGCAGCACCGAAAGCGGTATGATCCATCCGAGCTTTTTACGCATCCTGCCCTCCCTGCGACGATCGGTCATTTAATGCCAGCCTCCGTCAACCTTTACCGTCTCCCCGGTAAAATACGGCGGCATTTCGAGGAGCTTTACCGCGGCGAGCGCCGCCTCCCTTGCGGACGCCGCTCTGCCCATGGGGATCTCCTCATAAAGGGACGCCTTCTCCGCGTCCGAAAGACGCCCGTTCATATCGGTGTCCACGACGCCGAAGGCGATCGCGTTGACCTGGATATTGCTCGGCGCAAGCTCCTTCGCAAGCGCCTTCGTGAAGCCGATGACGCCCGCCTTGGCGGCGCTGTAAGCGACCTCGCACGAGGCGCCGGTCAGTCCCCAGACGGAGGAGATATTGAGTATCCTGCCCGCCTTTTTCGAGACCATATCGGGCACGAAAACGCGGCAGGTGTTGAACACCGAGGTAAGATCGGTGCGGATGATCTCATCCCATTCCGCGGGCGTCATGTCGGTAAGGAGCCCGAAATACGCCGTTCCGGCATTGTTCACGACGGCGTCGGCGGGACCGTGCTCCCTGAGGAGCGATTCGACGTATGCGCTGTCGCCTACGTCGCCGACCGAGGCGATCACCTCGACCGCGCCCGCCTCGAGCGCGAGACGCCTTGTTTCTTCAAGCTCCGCGGCGTTTTTGCGGCAGTTCAATATAAGCCTTCCGTACTCGCCCCTTTCGGCGAGGAGCAGGGCCGTCTCCCTGCCGATCCCGCGGGAAGCGCCGGTTATCAAACAAGTTTTGACGCCCGTTCTCATTATTTCTTCTGCCTTTGGGAGAGCTTCTGCTCGAAGCGGTCCTTCCTCGTATCCGCGGGGACGGGCGTGGGATAATCGCCCGAGAAGCACGCGTTGCAGAAATCGGAGCACTTCGCGAGCCTTGCGAGGCTGTCGATCGGGAGATACCCCAGCGTGTCCGCGCCGATTATCGCCGCGATCTCTTCCACAGTATGCCTGCACGCTATGAGATTGTCCCTCGAATCGATATCCGTGCCGTAATAGCAGGGATTGAGGAAGGGCGGCGAAGAGATACGCATATGGATCTCGCTCGCGCCGGCGTCCCTCAGAAGCTTTACGAGCCTGCCGCTGGTCGTGCCGCGGACGATCGAATCGTCGATCAGCACGACGCGCTTGCCCCTTACGACGTCCTCTATCGCGGAGAGCTTTATCTTGACCTGGTCGAGGCGCATGCTCTGGCCGGGGGATATGAACGTCCTGCCGATGTACTTGTTCTTGATGAGCCCGATGCTGTACGGTATGCCGGATTCGAGGCTGAAGCCGAGCGCCGCGTCAAGACCCGAATCGGGCACGCCGACGACTATATCCGCGTCGGCGGGGTGCGTCTTGGCGAGTATCCTTCCCGCCTCCACCCTCGACTCGTGCACGGAAACGCCGTCTATCACGGAGTCGGGACGGGCGAAATAGATGTACTCGAACACGCAGAGCTTATGCGGCTTCGTGCCGCAGTGCTCCTTGTTGGAAACGACGCCCTTATCGCTGAAAACGATTATCTCGCCGGGCTCGACGTCGCGGATGACCTCTCCGCCGACCGCCCTGATAGCACAGCTCTCGGAGGCGACGATGTAAGTGCCGTCCGGTGTTTTGCCGTAGCAGAGCGGGCGGAAGCCGTAGGGATCGCGCGCGCAGATGAGCTTCTGCGGGCTCATGAGCAGCAGCGAATAAGCGCCGTCGATGATATCCATCGCGCGGGAAAGCGCCGCCTCGATCGAGGGGGCGGAGAGCCTTTCCTTGGTGATTATGTAGGCGATGGTCTCGGTATCGCTGGTGGTATGGAATATCGCGCCGGAAAGCTCGAGCTTGTTCCTCAGCTCCGCCGCGTTGGAGAGATTGCCGTTGTGGGCGAGCGCCATGCGCCCCTTCTGATGATTGACCTCAATGGGCTGGCAGTTGTTCCTGTTGTTGCCGCCGGTGGTGCCGTAGCGCACGTGACCGACCGCCATCTTTCCCTTGGGCAGACGCGAAAGAACGTCCCCGGAGAAGACCTCGCTCAAAAGACCGAGATCCTTATGCGAAGCGAACACACCGTCGTCGTTGACGACGATGCCGCAGCTCTCCTGCCCCCTGTGCTGAAGGGCGTAAAGCCCGTAGTACGAAATGCCGGCGACGTCCGTCACCTCCGGCGAGATCACGCCGAACACGCCGCATTCTTCATGTATGCTCATATCATTCACCGCGCCCCGTCCCCGGACGGGGTCCCTTTCCGCGATTTGGTAATACCTTTTTGGAACAGGCTTTAATTATAATATGTATCCGTTCTTTTTTCAAGAGGCATGAAGCTATATATACTGCATATCCGCGGAAAAATCGCACTTTACCTCAACGGGATAATGGTGTAAAATAATATGGTTATGACCGTGGCGCGTTTTTTGTCGGCGGAATAGTCTTTTATTGGAGACCGCCCGCGCAGAACGCGCCGTGCGGAGGTTCAAATAAGCGTGAAAGGGGCCTTTTGAAAAAGGTCGGTGAACGATATGAAAAGGATCTTGATGACGGGCGGCGGCTCCGCGGGGCACGTTACGCCGAATATCGCTTTGATAAAGGGGCTGAAGGAAGCCGGGTACGAGATACATTACGCCGGTCTTAAGGACGGCATAGAATACGGGCTCATCACCGCCGTGCCGGGCGTCACGTTCCACCCGATCGAATCGGGCAAGCTGAGGAGGTATTTATCCGTCAAGAACCTCGCAAGCCCGTTCAAGGTATTGAAGGGCATCCGCCAGGCGCGCGCGCTCGTTAAGGAGCTCAAGCCGGACGTCGTATTCTCGAAGGGCGGCTTCGTCAGCGTGCCCGTCGTTATGGCCGCCGCGGGGAAATGCCCCGTAGTCTGCCACGAATCGGACTATACCCCGGGTCTTGCCAACAAGATCGCGGCGAAATACGCCGACACCGTCTGCGTGACATTCGCCGATACGATAGGGCTTTCCGATAAGAAGATCGCCAAAAAGATGGTGCATACCGGCACGCCCATCCGTCCGGAGCTCTATTCGGGCGAGCGCGAAAAGGGCCTCAAGGCGATGGGCTTCACCGGCGAAAAGCCCGTGCTGATGGTTATGGGCGGAAGCCTCGGCGCCGCAAGCGTGAACGAGGGCGTAAGGAAAGCGCTTCCCGAGCTTACGAAGCGTTTTGATATAGTGCATCTGTGCGGTCGGGGCAAGGTCGACGAAAGCGTCGCCTGCCCGGGCTACCGCCAGTTCGAGTACGTTCGGGAGGAGCTTCCCGATATGCTCGCCGCGACGAGCGTCGTGATCTCCCGCGCGGGCGCGAACGCCGTGTTCGAGTTCATGTCGCTCGGCATACCGGCGCTGCTGATACCGCTTCCCCTTGAGGCGAGCCGCGGCGACCAGATACTTAACGCCGATTACGTGCAGAAAAAGGGCTATGCGCTCAAGCTCGACCAGAAGGACATCACCCCCGAAAGGCTCGTTTCCATGGTCGGGGAGCTTTACTCGAAGCGCGCCGATATGCGCGAAAGGATGCTTGCCGATCCCCTTACGGACGGCACCGAAGAAGTGCTTGCCGAGATTTTCAAGGCCGCCGAAAGGAAATAAATGAAAAAGCTTACGAAAGAAGAGATCGCCGCCCGCCTTCAGGAGCCGAACGGAGCCGAAAAGCTCTGCTCCATGAACGTCGACCTGCCCGCGCTCTGCGATACCGCGGCGGAAATGTTCATCGAAAACGGCGCCGCGTCCGCGCTGCTCATAAGGCTTGCGAACAAAAAACAGCTTTTGATAAAGATGAGCGAAAACGCCGCCCTGACCGACGCGGCGAAAAGCGCCCTTTCTTCGGAGAGCGCAAAGCTCCGCCGCAACGCCGCGAGGCTGCTCGGCGCTCTTCGCGCCGCCGACGCCGATAAGCTCATTATAGAAGCGCTCGGCAGAGAGGATCAGCGCTTCGTCCGTCCGAGCATGCTGCTCGCCCTCGGGAGCATCGGCGGGGAGGAGGCGGAACGCTTCCTTAAAGCCTACAAGGTCGCTCCCGCGGCGGACGAAACGGAGAGGAAGCATTTCCTTGAGGAAACGGAGGCGCACAAGACCGCGCTCCGCTCCTTCGCGCCGAAGACGGAGCACGTTTTCAGCGGGCTCCCCCGCCCCATGGAGATGGAGCTTCGCGCGCCCGATCTGCTTACGCACCAGCTTGCGGAGGAGCTCGAGGAGCTCGGCTTCACCGTTTCCGACACGCGGCACGACAGTTTGAAGACCCTCGTTTCCGATATGGACGCGCTTTACGAGGCGCGCTGTTTTTCGGAGGCGCTCTTCCCCATCGGTCAGGTCTCGCCCGATCCCGCGGCGATAGCCAAAAAGGCATCCCCCTTCATGGAGGAGCTGATGCGCTCCTGCCACACGGGGGAAGCGCCGTACCGCTTCCGCGTGGAGCTTAAGGCGAGCCTTCCCGCCGGCGCCGACCGCGTGACGCTCGTAAGGGAGATCGCCGCGGCGTGTGAGAACGCTTCGCTCGTCAACGCGCCCTCCGATTACGAGATAGAACTGCGCGTCGAGGGAAACGACAGGACCGTCCGGCTTTTTGCAAAGCTTTACACCTATAAAGACGTCCGTTTCGATTACCGCGCCGAGTCGATACCCGCCTCCATGAATCCATGCGTCGCGGCGGCGGTGCTGCGTTTTGCGCGGGATCATCTTTCCGTTAACGCGCGCGTCATCGACCCCTGCTGCGGCAGCGGCACGTTCCTTATCGAGAGGGGCAGGCTCTCCCCCTGCGCCTCGCTGACGGGCGTGGATATCGCCCACCGCGCGATAGACATTGCAAGGAGAAACACCGCGCTTTCGGGCGTTAACGCCAAATACACCGTGAACGACATACTGCGGTTCGAGTGCCACAGACCGTACGACGAGCTTATCTCGAACCTGCCCTTCGGCAACCGCGTGGGGACGCATTCCTCCTGCGAGAGCCTGTATAAGGGGCTGCTCGAAAAGCTGCCCCAGCTTGTGAAGAAGGGCGGCGTAGCGGTGCTTTACACGATGGAATTCACCCTTTTGAAGCGCCTTATCAGGGAGCAGGGCTCACGCCTTACGCTGCTTTCCCAGCAGCGCACCGAGGCGGGCGGGCTTACGCCCATGATATTCATAATCAGGGTCAACTGACAAAAGGAGCCTTTATGACCGAACGACTTTATTACGAACACCCCGTTATCACCGAGCTGAGCGCCCGCGTCGTTTCCTGTGAAAAAACGGATCGGGGCTTCGCCGTGGTTTTCGACCGCACGATCATATTCCCGGAGGGCGGCGGTCAGCCCGCGGACCGCGGCACGGCGGGCAAAGCCAATATCCTCGACGCCTTCGAGAAGGACGGCGAGGTGTATCACGTCGCGGACAGTCCCCTGGAGCCGGGCGCGGAGTGCGTTATAAAGCTCGATCTTGAGCGCCGGCTCGACCACACCTGTCAGCACACCGGCGAGCATATCCTTTCCGGGCTTGCTTACAAGCTCTTCGGCGCGCGCAACGTGGGCTTCCACATGGCGGAGGACTACTGCACGATAGACCTCGATAAATTCCTTGACGAGGACGCGCTCGCTCTGCTCGAAAGGGAGGCGAACGCCGCCGTGAGGCGGGATCTGCCCGTTACGGAAGCGCATATGGATCACGAGGCGCTGTCGAAGATCGAGATAAGGAAAAAATCCGACGTTAAATCGGACGATATAAGGGTCGTCTACATTGGCGGCGGCGACGTCGATTCCTGCACCTGCTGCGGCACGCACTGCTTTTCATCGGGCGAGGTCGGCTACATAAGGATAGGCGATTCCCAGAAATACAAGGGCGGCGTAAGGCTGTGGTTCTCCTGCGGGGGACGCGCCGTAAACGAGGCGAACGCCCTGACCCGCGCCATGACGGGTCTTGCGAGGAGCTATTCCACGAGCCGGGACGAGCTTCCCTCCGCCGTAAGGAAGCAGTCGGACGAGCTCGCTTCGCTAAAGCGCGAATTGAAGGCGAGGACGCTCGCGCTGTCAAAGAGGATCGCGGCGGAAAACAAGGAGCCGATCGCCGTCGTTATGGAGGAAGGCTTCGGCGCGAACGACGTCAAGATGCTTTCCGAGGAGCTCGTCGCTCACGGCGCGAGGATCGCCCTGGTATTCGGAAGGGCGAACGGCGCGGTCAACTACCGCGCACTGCGCGGCGAGAGCGAGACCGTTTCGATGGGCGAGGTCGTTAAGGCGGTCAACGCCCTGACCTGCGGCAAGGGCGGCGGCAGCCCCGTTTTCGCACAGGGCGCGTCGTCAGGCGACGTTACGGAGGAGATGCTTTTGTCTCTTTGCAAGCTGTTGAAGGACTGGACGGGCGAAAGCCGGAAGGAGAAGAACGATGAGCTTTTACGGTTATGAAGCCGCTCCCGAAAACATAAGGGAATTATACGAAAAACTGCTTTCCTGCTGGTCAAGAGAGACCTGCGCGCCCCGTATGCGCGCCGATTGGTCGCCCGAAAACCCCACCCTCGGGCAATGCTCGATAACGAGCTTTATAGTGCAGGATCTCCTCGGCGGCGAGGTGTACGGCATACCCCTCCCCGGCGGCGGCGCGCACTGCTTCAACGAGGTGGACGGCTTCCGCTTCGACCTGACGAGCGAGCAGTTCGGCAATAAAAAGCTCGATTACGTCAACGTGATAAAGCAGCGCCGCGAGGACCATTTCGCCGATCCCGACAAATACGCAAGGTATCTCCTTTTGAAGGAGAAGCTGCTCGGGATGCTGCGGGAAAAACCCGTATTCTGATCCTCGTCGATAATCCGGATATCTTTTCCGCTCACGATCAATATGGCATATCAAAGGACGACCGCACATAAGGGTGCATTCACTTAAGGAGATGCAGGGTTTTCAGCCTGAAAAAAATCAACGTATAAAAAGATATCCGGGGATAGCTCATATCCCCGGATTTTCTTTTTTATATCGGCTGAAAACCGCGAAGCGTCTC
>DGHD01000025.1 GCA_002392505.1 Christensenella sp. UBA3857
ATTCACCGGATGGTCAAAATTGCCTTCGGCAACCGTCAATGAACCCCTGTGGGGAAGGCTGACGCTGGCGCGGGATCAAACCAAAAGGCTTCCCCGGGGAAGCCTTGAAGGAGCAATCTTCTGTTATTCTTCGTGCTCTCGGCACTATGCTGCTTCCGCGCAGCGGCTTTCGGTCATCTGCTGCTTTTTCAAATACCGCCGCCTTATCGTTTCGGAGAAAATGAAATGCGTTATCGCGGTGAGCGTCCAGCTTATGGGGTAGGAGAGGTAGACGATCCACAGCTCGTCGACCACCTTTACGACCGTGAATATCCAGATAAGACGGAACACGCACGAGCCGATGAGGGATATGATCGTCGAAAGCGAGCTTTTGCCCAGCCCGCGCAGCACGCCGGAGCCGACCTCCATGAACGCGAGCGTGAAGTAGGGGATCAGCATTATCTTCATGCGGAGCATCGCCGTTTCCTCGCTCAGCGCCTCGAGCGAATAGAGCCCCAGGAGCGGCTTGTGGAACACGAGCAGCACCGCCGCGACGGTCACGGCGACTATGCCGGTGACGAGGTAGCAGCTCTTCATCACGGAGCCGATGCGCTTGTACTTGCCCGCGCCGAAGTTCTGGCTCGTGAACGAGACGGAGGCCTGGTAGACGGAGTTCGTCGCAACGTAGGCGAAGCCCTCCAGATTGCCGGCGGCGGCGTTGCCGTCGATGACCTCGAACCCGCCGGGGGAGACGCGGTTGTTGATGCCGATTATGGTCGACTGTATCAGCATGTTGGAGAGCGAGAACAGCGCGCCCTGCACGCCCGCGGGGATGCCGTCGCGGATTATCTCCGTAACGGCGCGCTTCTCGAGCTTGAGCCTGTTGAGCTTCAAACGGCAAAGCCCCTTGTCTCGCATGAGGGCGACGCCCAAAAGCACCGTGGAGGCGACGTTCGCGGTGACGGTCGCGTATGCCACGCCGTCGACGGACATATCCATCACGAGCACGAAGAAGAGGTTGAGCCCCACGTTGAGAAGCCCCGTCAGGGTGAGCACCACGAGCGGCGTCGTGGTGTCGCCCTTGGCGCGGAATATGGCGATGAGGAAGTTCGAGAGGGCTATGAACGGCACTCCCACAAAGTAGATGCGCGTGTACAGCACCGCAAGCTCAAGGATATTGCCCTTGTCGCCGAGGAGCTTCAGCACGGGGCGGCAGATGAAGAAGCCGAGGAAGGCGCAGATAACGCCCGAGATCAGCCCGATTATGAGCGAGGAATGCACCGAATCCTCCACGGCTTTGGGATCGTTCTTGCCGATGTTGCGCGCGACGACTATGTTCGTGCCGACGGAGAACCCCATGAATATGTTGAGTATGAGGTTTATCATCGCCGTGGTCGTGCCGATGGAGCCGATGGCGCCGTCCACGCCCGAAAGCCCCGCGACGACCATATCCGCCGCGTTGTACAATACCTGCAGCATATTGGTGATCATAAGCGGCAGCGCAAACAGGAACACCTTGCCGAGGAGCGGCCCGTTCACCATATCTATATCGCGTGATCTCTCAAGGAATTTAAGCTTCATACTACTTGCCTTTTCGAACTTATTTGTCTTAATTGTACCACACGCGGCGGGAATGTCAATTATTTTGCTTCGGACTTTTCCCGGATCGCTTCTGCCACAATTTTGTACCTTTGAATAATGGCGTTTTTTGTGAAAAAAGTGTAGCGCCGGAAACCGGGATGTGGTATCATTAAAATGTATAAATATGCGTTCCTTCGGGGCGCAGGATTTTTGCAAAATTTATCAGAAACAGGAGGAATCAATGAAAAGCGTAAAACGTATCTTCGCATTGCTGATCGCGGCGTTGATGGCGGCCTCGCTCGTTCCCGGATCCGTACTCGCGAAAGCGGCTTTGCCCGTCAAAGACGCGGAAACGATAGTCGGCTGGGATTTCGAAGGGAACGGCTACGGCACCGAATTCGCGTCGACGGCAAACGCGAACAACAACGGCGCTGAGGTAGCAAGGGAGGCGAGCGGTATCGCCATCTCTTACAGCGGCGGTAACGGCAGCAGCAAAGCGCTTAGCACCGCCGGTTGGAATGCCGCGACTTCGGCCTCCCCGAAGTATTACACCGTAACGGTGAACGCTTCGGGCTATACCGGCATCTCCGTAACGGCAAGCTTCAAGGCGTCCAAAACCGGTCCCAAGAACATAGCGCTGTATTACAGCGTCGACGGTGAGAATTTCATCGCCGTTGACGGCGCTTCCGCCGAGCTTGTATCGGTGGACAACGGCGCATCCGATTGGGAAACTGTCTCCGGCACGCTTCCCGAAGCCTGCGACGGCGCCGAAAGCATCGAGCTCCGCTTTGCGGTCTCCGACCAAACCAGTGCAAACGGCGGCACGATAGCCAGCGGAGGCACTCTGCGCGTTGACGACCTTATCGTCAAAGGCACGCCCACCGGCGGTTCGACCGAGCCGACCGAAACGCCCGAGCCGACCGAAACGCCCGAGCCCACTCAGGCGCCCGCGACCGTTACGATCGCCGAAGCCCTCGCAGCGGCGACCGGTAAGGAGAACATCGCGATAGAGGGTATCGTCACGTTTATCGACGGCAGGAAAGTCTACGTCGAGGATGAGACCGGCGCTATCTGCGTTTACCTGAACGCCGCTCATTCGACGCTCGCCCTCGGCGACAAGGTCCATGCGGTCGGAAAGAAGGCGGTCTATAAGAACCTGCCCGAGCTTTCCGAAGTGGACGGCACGAACGCCGATGCGTTCAGCATCATTTCCTCCGGGAACGCGCTTCCCGTGCAGGAGGTCACGCTTGCCGCGATAAGCGCGAACACGAACGATTATATCTGTGAGCGCGTTATCGTAAAGAACGCCGTCATAGGCGCTGTGGACACGACCGACAACACCACCCTCACCCAGGACGGGACGACGCTTAACATCTACAAGATCCCCGCCGTCTCCGCAAACGAGGGCGATACCGTCAACGTCACCGCCGTGGTCGGTATGTACAACAGCGTGCAGCTCAGAGTCGCGCTCGCTTCGGACGTGGAGGTAGTCGCCGCCGTCGATCCGACGCCCACTCCCGTGCCCACCGAGACTCCCGAGCCCACCGAGACTCCCGAGCCCGGCGCGGATCCCATCGATCCCGCGGATTATCCGAATTACAAGACCATTGCCGAGATACTCGCCCTCACGACCACCGGCTCTTCCGAGACCGTCGTCGGTCAGGTGACGATGAAGTTCGGCAATTACGGCGAGATCAATTCCGTCGCTCTCGGCGACGTTGAGAACGGCGAGATCATCGGTCTCCAGGTCTATGACTACACCAACGTTTCCTCCTACCGCGTCGGCGATATCGTAGCCGTCACCGGTACCGTGGGCGACTACGGCGGAGTTCGTCAGCTCTCCTCCGTAACGGGCGTTACCGTGCTCAATACCGAAACGGCGCCCATGGCAGCGCAGGAGGTCACCATCTCCGAGCTCAAGTCCAATATCGCGGATTATCTCTCCGAATTCGTTGTTATAAAGGGCGCTTCCCTCGGTGAATACGCGTCGAGCGGCTCCACCGCGATCACCGTCGGCAGCGATTCGATCAACATCTACCGCGCCGCCGCTTATCCCGACGGCACTCTTACGGGCGACACGGCTGACGTTTACGCCGTCGCCTCCAAGTACAATGCCAACGTACAGCTGAGGAACGGCGCTTCCTCCGATTACGTCGTCACCGGTTACGTTGCCATTGCGGAAGCGCTCGCGCTCACCGCGGGCAAAGAGGCGACCGTACGCGGCGTCGTCACGTTCATCGACGGCAAGAACGTGTACGTGCAGGACAAGACGGGCGCGATCGTGCTTTACCTCAACTCCGCGAGCAGCACGCTCGCGATAGGCGATCTCGTCCAGGCGAAGGGCACGAGGGATACTTTCAACTCCCTGCCCGAGCTCAGGGGCATCGATCCCACGGACGAGGCGCAGCTCAAGGTGCTTTCGAGCGGCAACGTGCTTCCCGTTGAGGATATCGAGCTTGCCGCGCTCCTTGCGGACACCGCGTCCGTGATGTGCAGGAGGGTAAGGCTCAGCGCCGTCACCCTCGGCGCGATCAACACGAGCGGCAATACGCCCATCACTCAGGGCGTGAATACGATCAACGTCTACAAGATCCCCGCGACCGATTTCGTTGAGGGCGATACCGTTGACATGATCGCGGTCGTTTCCGATTACAAAAACACCGCTCAGCTTCGCGTCGCCAAGGCGGAGGATATTACGGAGTGTGTCGTCGTTACCGATCCCGTCCCCGAAGACCTCTTCGGCGAGGGCGATATGACGATACCGCAGGTCATCGCCGAAGAGGACAATGCGGACGTCACCGTTATCGCACAGCTCGTTTACCGCTTCGGCAATTACGATTCCATCAATTCCGCCATACTTGAGGATATTGTCGACGGCGAGATATACGGTCTCCAGATGTATAACTCGCTCGACGATTACGTGTACGGCGATATTTTGAGGATCACCGCCAAGAAGACCACCTACGGCGGAGTTCCCCAGATCCAGAGCGCGACCAGCGTTGAGAAGCTCGGGCATGAGGATCCCATCCCCGCGCAGGTGTTCGACAACTTTGCCGCCCTGCTCGCCGAGAAGGAGAACCTCCTTTCCGAGTTCGTTATGGTCAGGAACGTCACCCTCGGCGAATATAACGACAACGGCTCCACCACCATGACCGACTCCGCAGGCGCAACAATGCCCGCCTACCGTGCCGCGACCTACGGCAGGTACCTTGTTTCCGCGGGCGAGGTCGTCGATCTTGCCGCGGCGCTCTCCAAGTACAGCACCACCTGGCAGTTCAGGGGCGGCGAGTACTACGGCGACAACAAGGCCCCGACGGTAGAGCTCGGCACCTTCCTCGAGGCGGAGGTCGGCGTGGATTATGAGGTCGCCGTCGCCGTCATCGACGATTACGGCGTAGAAAGCGTCACCATGACCTACACGATCGGCGAAACCACCGGCGAGGTCGAAATGGTCTATAACGCGACCAACGCCAAGTATAAGGCGACCGTGCCCGGCTCCGCGATAGTCGCGGGCGTCGGCACAATGACGCTCACCTTCACCGCGACGGATACCTCCGGTCTGACCGGTACGGCTTCCGCCGAAGTCACCATCGCCGACGTGCCGCAGATCGTCTCCGTCAGCCCGAAGGCGAATTCCGCCACCTATGACGAGAAGCACCCCGTGATCTCCGTTGAGTTTGCGAACGCGGGCGACGATCCCTCCGTTGTGATCACCGTTCAGGGCGTGACCGGCAATACCGTTGTAAACGGCAATACCGCCGAGCTTACGTACGAGAACGATCTCGAGGACGGCAAGTACTCCGCTTCCGTCACCATCACGAGGGCGGACGGCGTTTCGGCCTCCTACAGCTGGTCGTTCACCGTGGGCGAGCCCAAATTCGGCTACTACTTCGGTCAGCTCCACAGCCACACCGCCGAGTATTCGGACGGCGCGGGCACCATCGAGGACGCTTACAGCTACGTAACCGGTCTTCCCGAGAGCGAGAACGTCGATTTCGTCGCGCTGACCGACCACTCCAACTACTTCGACGATAAGGATCACCTCGGCGATTTCGAGGACGTCGAATCCGGTCTTACCGCGGCGAACGGGCACTCAAAGTGGTACAACTACACCACCACGATCGATGAATTCAATACCCGCCAGTCGAACGTCATATTCATCGGCGGCTATGAGATGACCTGGTCCGGTCAGTACGGTCATATTAACACGTACAATTCCGTGGGCATCGTCTCCCGCCAGAACAGCACGTACACGATCCGCGGCGGCGCGGGCCTTATCGCCTACTACGATCTCATCAAGCAGTACCCCGATACCATCCATCAGTTCAACCACCCCGGCACCACGTTCGGCAACTTCGATAACTTCGGTTATTACGACGTCGCCGCAGACCGCGTCATCACCATGGTGGAGGTCGGCAACGGCGAAGGCGCCGTCGGCGGCAGCGCGTATTGGCCCAGCTATGAGCAGTACACGCTCGCGCTCGATATGGGCTGGCACGTGGCTCCCTCCAACAACCAGGATAACCACAAGGGCAGGTGGGGCAACGCCAACACCGCCCGCGACGTTATCCTTACCGACGATTTCTCCGAGCAGGGCATTTACGAGGCCATGAGGAACATGACCATGTACGCCACGGAGGACAAGAACCTTGAGATCTACTATTCGCTCAACGACATGATCATGGGCACCATCATCCCCGAGGATGAGGAGGATCCCGTCACCGCCGTCAACGTTTACGTATCCGTGAACGATCCCGACGGCGAGGGCGTCGGCCGCGTATCCGTCATAGTAAACGGCGGTCTGGTAGCTTATTATCAGGACTTCACCGGCTCCAGCGCGATAGTGGAGACCACGCTTCCCAACGATTACTCCTACTACTTCATCCGCGTTGAGCAGACCGACGGCGATATCGCCGTTACCGCTCCCGTCTGGGTGGGCGACGTATCGAAGGTCGGCATTTCCGACGTCACGACCGAGACCGTCATCCCCGTCAAGGACGAGGAGATGACCTTCACCACCACGCTCTACGATTACGAGGCGCAGGATTTCGAGATCAGCTCGATCACCTATTCGATCGGCATCGGTCCCAACGAGCCCACCGTTCTCGCCGTGCTGGAGGATCAGGGCGTCGTCGCTTCCAATTCCGAGCGTCAGTTCACGTTCAACTACACGCCCACCGCTCTCGGCAAGCAGAGCTTCATCGTGACCGTCAACGGCTATCTCGGTGAGACCGCCATGGTATTCACCCATAAGTACGATATGGACGTTCTCGATCCCACCGAGCTCGTCGACGTGGGTATCGACGCGGGCCACGCGAACTTCTACGTCTCCGGCAACTATGCCGATTCCGACGCCGCGTTCATCGAGCTCTGCGCCAAGAACGCGATCCGCTGCAGCCACATCGGCGCGGGTCAGCTCACCTATGAGAACATAAAGGATCTCGTGCTGCTCGTTCTCACCGTGCCCTACGTCGGCTGGCAGAACGTCGGCGAGGCGAACCTCTACACCGAGGCGGAGCTTGAGGCGATCGCTCAGTACGCGGCGGAGGGCGGCAACATAATCGTCTGCTCCAAGTCCGACCGCGGCAATCCCGAGAACGCCGCAGAGCAGGCGTACAACATCTCCAACGCGATACTTGAGGCGATCGGCACCGATACCCGCATTGCAAACGGCATCGTGGTAGATAACGAGGAGAAGGCGAACGAGGCTTACCGTATCTACTTCACCTCGGAGGACAATTACAGCTACACCTGGAACGGCGAGCCCGTATGGCTGCTGAAGGACGTGCTCGAAACGACCAACAATTCCTTCTCCGGCTACAACAGCGCGCCCGTTATCGCGGGCAAGAACGCGATCCCCATCATAAAGGGCTACTCCACGACATGGGGCGCGAACTACACCGCCAACTTCACCGGCTCGAGCTACGTGCCCAATTACGAAACCGATACCGTCGTCGTTCCCATGGGCGAGGTAGTCGAGATGACGCTTGAGGATCTTGCGGGCGGCGGCTGGCTCATCACCGCGGGCGTTACATTCTTCTCCACCTTCGAGGTCAAGGTCGAGATAGAGAACGCCACCACCCTGCAGAATTCGAACTACCAGATAGTTATGAATATCATCAAGCAGGTCATACCCGAGCCCGAGATCACCCCGATAGAGGTCGTCAACGCCTCCGAGGCGGGTCAGAAGTTCACCATCGAGGGTTACGTTACCTCGAACGCCTCCGGCTACGATCAGTCGACCGCGTTCTTCGACTGCATCTACGTGCAGGACGATACTGCGGGCATCAACCTGTTCCCCGTCGCAGGCAACTTCCATATCGGTCAGTACGTCCGCGTGACCGGCGTGCTCGGCGCCTATAACGGCGAGCGCGAGCTGGTCGTCTCCGACATCAGGGAGGTCGAAGGTCATGAGGAGCGGGTCATCGAGCCCGAGCTCCTCACCGCGCAGGAAGCCATGAGCCCCGAATACACCGGCTCCCTCATCAAGGCAGAGGGCAGGGTGGAGAGCCTCGGCTACTCCTCCGACGGCGCGCTCGAGACCATCATGGTCAGGGACGATACGGGTCTTGCACGCGTGTTCATCGACGGCTATATCATGAGCGATTACGTGATCGACGTTAAGGTGGGCGACCGCGTTTCGGCGATCGGTCTTGCCTCCATCACCGTCGATACCGAGGATCCCGACGGCGGCTTCATACCGCGTATGCGCGTAAGGAACCGCTCCGAGGTAGTCGTGCTCGAATCCGGCGAGCCCGTCGCTCCCACGGTGGCAGGCGAAAAGGCGGAGCTCCGCGAGAGGGAGACCACCGACGGCAAGAGCGATATCCGTTTCATCTTCAAGGTGACCTTCAACGACTCCTGCGTCAACTACAAGGGAGAGCTCGTCGGTCCCACCACGGAGTATTACGAGATCACCGCCATCAACGCCGTGATCACCCTCGGCAACAACCATGCCAACATGATCGGCAAGAACATTTACAGCATGGGTACGGACAGCTTCACCTACACGGCGCTGCTCTCCAACATTCCCGAGAGGGTCTACGACAGGGAGATCACCGCAGAGCCGAGCATATCCTACGTGCTTGACGGCGAGACCGCCACCGTGACCGGAACGGCGATCCGGGCCAGCGTCAACAGCCTTAACGGCGCGGATTGACGCATAAAAACAACGAGTAAAGGGGGTCGCCTTCGGGCGGCCCCCAAAAAAGATCATGGAAAAGAAAAGGAAGCTTATCGGCGCTGCCGTAATAATCGCTCTTATCGCGCTGCTCACAGTCGGCGCGGTATTTGCGCGCCGCGCCGAGCCCAAGGAGAACAACCCCTATTACACGATCGAGTACGAGCTCGTGCGGGTCACGCAGGTGCTGCTCGACAATTACACCGTGGACGACGATTCGGAGCACGCGCTTCGCGGGTCGCAGTCGCTGAACGTCGTGGTACTCACCGGCAGGCACAAGGGCGACGTTATGCCCGTTACGAACTATCTCGGTCCGCTCCATGAAAAGCTTGCGAAGAAGGGCACGGTGCTCACCGTCACCATTACCGAGGATTCGCGGGAGGAGGGCTATCAGATAAGCGTGGTGAACTATAACTACGTCTGGCTGATAGCGGCGATGCTCGTGCTGTTCGCCGCCGCCGTGATACTCATTGGCAGAAGGAACGGCGTTATGAGCCTCGCGGGGCTCGTCGTCACCCTCGCCGCGCTGGTGTTCTTCCTCGTCCCGATGTGGCTCAAGGGCTATCCCGCGATACCGCTCACGCTCGGCGTGTGCGTGTACGTCGCCGTGTTCTGCTTCGTGCTGCTCGGCGGCATAACTTGGAAGACCGCCGCGGCAGTGCTCGGCACGGTCGCCTGCGTGCTGCTTGCGGGCGGCTTCGCGCTCGTCTGCGGACGCATCGCGCACGTCTCCGGCATGAATATGGAGGAGGCGGAATGGCTGCTTGACGAATCCCGCGCGATGAAGGACGTTACCCTCAACGTGCGCGGGCTGTTCGTCTCGGGGATACTCATTTCATCCCTCGGCGCAGTCATGGACGTTTCCATGAGCATCTCCTCCGCCGTGTGCGAGCTGGGCGTCGTCGATCCCTCGCTCACGCATAAAAAGCTGTTCGCCTCCGGCATGAACATCGGGCGCGACATGATCGGCACCATGACCAACACGCTGATACTCGCGTTCGTGGGCACTTCGCTCAACCTCATAATAATCATGTACGCGGCGGGCATGCAGTTCTATCAGCTCATAAACAACGACGACGTCATCATGGAGCTGATACGCGGCATAGCGGGCTCCATGGGGCTCGTCCTCGCCGTGCCGCTCACCGCGTTCATCGCCGCATACGGCACGGGAAAGAGCGAGAAACGGAAATAAGCAGCAAAAAAAGGTCAGTACGCTCAAAGCATACTGACCTTTTTAATTTCGTCTTTATTCGCCGAAGAGCGGTTCGCCGCACTCGGGGCAGAGGGGATTCGGCTGCTCCTGGATGGTCTCCTCGTCAAGAGGGACTACCTTCCCGCAGGAGGGGCAGGTGAAGAAATCGAAATCATCCTCCCAGTCCTCGCCGGTCCAGTTCTCTTCATCGTCCTCGTCCTCTTCTTCCTCAAGCAGGAAGCCGAGCACCTCGTCCAGATCGTCGATATCCTCGTTGATCTCGTCAAGCTCCGCCTCGATGGCGTCGGTCCTTGCGGACTCGGTCTCGATCTCGTCCGCCATGGCTTCAAGGCAATCGGCGATCGCCTTGAGGACGCGGGTGTTATCGTCGTCCGCAAGCTTCAGACCGTCCATAAGACCGCGAAGGTAAGCAACTTTAGTCTTCATCAGCAGCGCTCCATGTACTCGCCGGTGCGGGTGTCGATGCGGATGCGGTCGCCCTCGTTGACGAAGAGGGGAACGTTTACAACGTAACCGGTCTCAACGGTCGCCTGCTTGGTGACGTTGGTGGCGGTATCGCCGCGGACGCCGGGCTCGCACTCGGTAACGGTGAGCTCAACGAAGTTGGGCGCCGCAACGCTGAACGCATTGCCCTTGTAGAAGCGGATGGTGACGTTCATGTTCTCGACGATGAAGTTGATGGCGTCCTCGACCTGCTCGCGATTGAGCTCGAGCTGTTCGTAGTTCTCTACGTCCATGAAGGTGTAGAGATCGCCGTCATTGTAAAGGTACTGCATCTCACGGGTCTCGATATGAGCGGTGGGATACTTGTCGGTGGGGGAGAAGGTCTTCTCGAGCACAGCGCCGGTCATGACGTTCTTAAGACGGGTCCTTACGAACGCCGCGCCCTTGCCGGGCTTAACGTGCTGGAAATCGGCAATGCTCCAAACCTGACCGTCTATTTCAACGGTGACGCCTTTGCGAAAATCGCCTGCTAAAATCATAAGTTACCTCCAAATAATTTTTTAATGTAGCTTTATACCAAAGCGGACGTTTCCGCGTTAGTTCAGGATTATCAGATCCTTGCCGGTGTGGGCAAGATCGATATAACCGTCCTCGGTGAGCACGCAGTCGTCCTCAATGCGGACGCCGCCAAGCCCCTCGACGTAGATGCCGGGCTCAACGGTAATGGTACTGCCGGGAACAAGAGTGTCCTCGGAACGGCTCGAGGCATAGGGCGCCTCGTGGATATCGAGACCGAAGCCGTGACCGAGGGAGTGACCGAAGGTGGGACCGTAGCCCGCCTCGGTGATGACGCCGCGGGCGACGCCGTCAAGCTCCTTCGCGCTCATATTGGGCTTGAGCGCGTCGAGCGCCGCAAGCTGCGCCTTGAGGACGATGCCGTAGATCTTCTTGAGCTCGTCGCAGGGCTCGCCGATTGCGACGGTCCTCGTCATATCGGAGCAGTAGCCCATGTACTTCGCGCCGAAGTCGATGACTACAAGGTCGCCCTTCTGAAGCTTCCTTGCGCCGGGGGTGGCGTGGCAGAGCGCGCCGTTCGGACCGGAGCCGACGATCGTATCGAAGGAATTCTCATCCGCGCCGTGCTTGCGAAGCAGATGATCGAGCTCGTTCGCGACCTCCTTCTCGGTCATGCCGGAATGGATGACGCCGATCAGCTCGGCAAACGCCGCGTCCGCGATGGACTGCGCCTTCTTCAGGCACTCGACCTCATACCCGCTCTTAACGAGCCTTACGCGGTCGATGGCGGGGGTCATGGGAATGAGCTCCACGGGCAGATCCTTATAATTGTTGAACGCGCGAACGGTCAGATACCCGTCCTCGAAAGCGCATCTCTTAACGCCGGCTTCCTTGAGCACCGCGGCGATCTCATCCGCCGCGATCGCGCGGGAGGTCTCCCTCGTCTCAAAATCGGGAGCCTGCTCCTTCGACTGGATCGTATAGCGGAAATCGGTCAGGAGAACGCGCTTGTCACGGGTGATGACGAGCACCGCCTCGTCGCTTGTGAACCCGGAGAAATAGCGGATATTGGTCTTGGAGGTGATAAGCGCACCGTCAATATCCTGTGCGGAAAGAACGTTCATCAGTTTTTCGCATCTTTCGATCATATAAAACCTTCCTCTCCATGTGCGGGCCGCACCAAACAGACCGAAGCGGATCGCACACTCTTCTACAAAATACTATTATAGCACATCTTATTGCGGGGAGACAAGAGTTTTTTTCGTCGATCCCGCGATTTTTGACAGCTTTTTTTGCGGAAGGAATATCGCGGGCGCCTCCCGAATAGAATTATGGCATGAGCTGATACGGGAGGGGCTTAAGGTGGACGAGTCCGAAAGAAGAAAGAAGCGCGAGCGGGCAAGAGAGCTGAAACGCCTGGGCGAAAGGGCGTCGGCGCTTCTCGCCGCCGTTTTGATAATGCTCGCGCTTTTGTTCACGGCGTCCTTCCCGCAGGAGATAAGGGAGCTGATGGCGGACGGCATGCGCCCCGGCGAGACGGTCGGATCGGGACTCGCTCCCCGCCCGACAGCGTCGGTCGACGATCCGCTTTTCATACGGCTTGCGGACGTGGACGAGGACGTCAGTCCCGAAATAATAGTAAGGCTCATGGAGGCGGCGTCGCACGAAAGCGGCGTCGAGCTCAAAGGGGACGAGCCCCGCGTGCTCGTCTATCACACGCACGATACGGAGGCGTACCGCCCGACGGAGGACTCCTCGTACGAGCCCTCCGGACTTTACAGAACGGAGGACGATGGGAAAAACGTGATCGCCGTGGGGGAGGAGCTCTGCCGTATTTTGAGGGAGGATTACGGCATTTCGGCGATCCACGCGACGGAGCGGCACGAAAAGCCGCTCATCACCACGGCGTATTCGCGCTCGTTCCAGACGGCGCTCAAGTATAAGAAGCTGTACCCCTCGCTGGAGCTGTTCATCGATCTTCACCGCGACGGCGTGGCGGAGACCGGGTATGAGGATGATTTCGTCACGGTGGACGGGCTCGAATGCGCGCGGATGATGTTCGTCGTCGGCACGGGCTCGAGCGGCAAAAGCTCCGAAAAGGACCCCGGCTCAGGCTCGAAGGAGGAGGAAGCCATGCCCGATTTCGAGACGAATTACGCCCTTGCGGTAAGGCTCACGAAGGAGCTTTTGAGCGTAGATCCGCGATTCATGCGGAACGTACGCGTAAAATCGGGGAAATACAATCAGCAGGTCGCCGAAAAATGCCTGCTCGTCGAGGTGGGACACAACGGGAATACGCTCGGGCAGGCAAAGAATTCGATGAGGTTTTTGGCGGAAGCCATTAGTAAATTAGCAATTAGCAATTAGCAATTAGCAATTAGCAATTAGCAATTAGCAATTAGCAATTAGCAATTACCCCCTCATCCGTCATTTCTCCCGTTGGTCGAAATGCCACCTTCCCCACCGAAGGGGGGAAGGCCGGAATGCGCGGGCAAAGCGAGTTGCACACAAGTTATTAGGACGCACGCCAAGCGAGCAAAGCGAGTTGCACAAAAGTTATTAGGACGCACGCACAGGCGAGCAAAGCGAGCCCGCAAGGACGACGAGAAATGCATGCAAATTTCGAGGAGTCCGGCGCCCGCGCCGCGA
>DGHD01000031.1:0-9643 GCA_002392505.1 Christensenella sp. UBA3857
GAGAAGATCGACTGCCAGATCGCCGGTCTCGGCCGTCTTGCAGACGTTCAGGCGCTCTACGTAGCTCACGCTCAGGCCGCAGTCGACTCCCTTAACTGATCATGAAAACAAACTTCAATAAGGCTTTTTCATACTTCCTCTGTATTGCCGTCCTCTGCCTTCTGCTCGCCGCCTGCGGGCAGAAGCCGGACGGCAAGGCGCCGCTTGAAGACGGGGTCTATTCCGCCGATTTCAAGACGGACGGCTCCATGTTCCACGTGAACGAGGCGCATCACGGCAAGGGTACGCTTACGGTCAAGGACGGCAAGATGACGATACACATCACCATGCCTTCGAAGAACACCGTAAACCTGTTTGCCGGCAAGGCGGAGGATGCAAAGAAGGAGGGCGCCGCCCTGATAGAGCCTACGCTCGACACCGTTACCTATGACGACGGCTCGACCGAAGAGGTCTACGGCTTCGATATCCCCGTGCCGTATCTTGACAAGGAATTCGACTGCGCGCTCGTCGGGACAAAGGGCAAGTGGTACGATCACAAGGTCTCCGTCTCGAATCCCGAGCCCGTCGGCGCTTCCGTTGAGGACGGCGAGTATTCCTGCGGCGTGACCCTTACCGGCGGAAGCGGAAAGGCGAGCGTCGAGAGCCCCGCAAAGATAGTCGTGAAGGACGGCAAAATGACCGCGACAGTCGTTTGGTCGAGCAGCCATTACGAGTACATGACGCTGGGCGAAACGAAGTATGAGCCCGTCAATGCCGAGGGGAATTCCACCTTCGAGATACCCGTCGAGCTCGATAAGGATATCGCGGTCTCGGCGCTTACCACCGCCATGAGCGAGCCGCATCTCATCGATTACACCCTGCGCTTCGACAGCGCTTCGCTTAAAAAAGCGAACTGACTTAAGTCTCCGTGTGTGTCTTCTGCGCACGTCCGATCCGTTCGGCTGCGCAGAAGATTTTATTGATTAAAAAGGAATTATTATGAAGCGCATATTCGCTCTGCTGATACTGATCTCAATGCTCGCCGCCCTTTTCGGCTGCGGCAAAAAACCGTCTTCGGAGGGGCTCGGCAACGGTTGGGAGCCCGTTTCCGAAACGGAGCTTTCGTTCGCGCACGAGTTTTCCATCGCCGAGTACGAGGGAGGTCTCAAGCTGATCTCCATCAACGAAGGCGGCAGGTTCCTCATCGTGCCCGAGGGCGGGACCGCGCCGAAGGGGATCGCGCCCGATATCGCCGTCCTTTATCAGCCTGTGAAGAACATCTACCTTGCGGCGACCGCAGTCATGTGCCTGTTCGACGGGCTTGACCGGCTCGACGCGATACGGCTCTCCGGCACCAGAGCGGACGGCTGGTACATAGAAAACGCCCGCGCCGCAATGGAGGCGGGCTCGATACTCTACGCCGGCAAATACTCCCAGCCCGACTACGAGCTGATATTGAAGGAGGGCTGCCCCCTTGCCATCGAATCCGGCATGATAGGGCACGCCTCGGACGTGAAGTCGCAGCTTGAGAAGCTCGGCGTGCCCGTACTCGTCGACCGCTCGAGCTATGAGACACATCCCCTGGGACGCACCGAATGGATAAAGCTTTACGGCGCGCTGCTGGGAGAAGAGGAAAAAGCCGACGCGCTCTTCAACGAGCAGGTCGGACTCATGAACAGCGTCGGCGGCGAAAAGACCGGCAGGACGGTCGCCTTCTTCCGCATAAGCGGAACGGGCTATGCCGTGGCGAGAAAATCAGGCGATTACGTGAGCCGCATGATCGCGCTCGCCGGGGGCGAGTACGCGTTCAGGGACCTTGGCGACGACTCCGCAATGGCGACGATCAACGTCGAAATGGAGACCTTCTTCAAGACCGCGCGGGAAGCCGACGTCGTGATCTACAACAGCACGATCGGCGGCGAGGTCGCCGACATGGGCGAGTTCCTTGCCCTTAACCCGCTTATGAAGGATCTTAAAGCGGTCGGGACCGGCTCCGTCTGGTGCACGCGCGAAAGCATGTATCAGCAGACACTTAATATCGGACGCATGATCAGCGAGATCAACGTGATACTTAACGCCGCTCCCGACGACGATCCGGAGCTTATCTACTTCTTCAGGCTGAAATGACCGACTATCAAAAAGGAGAAAACGAATGCTCAGCTTAAACTGGCTCAAAAACGAAGATAACGTCGTATACGGAAAAGACGAGGAGCTCGTCCCCGTGCTTGCAAAGGATCTTGTTATCCCGGATCTTCAAAAGAAAATCGACCAATTCCGCGCCTCCCCCGTAAAGGAGGGCGTCACGCTCCGCGGCGGAAAACGCTCCAGCGTGCTGGTATTCATACCCGACCTTTACTTTGATACCGATATGGTAATGGGCGGCAACGTGTGGCTCTACCTGGGCGAGATGCGCCCCGCCTACTGCGTGTATAAGCCGTGGGATGAACAAGCCTGCGGCTGCTGACGCGGCAAAACATACAAAAGCGGGTATTGACAGCTTATCGGCGTCAATACCCGCTTTCTTTCGTTTGAAACACAGCGTCAATCAAGATACCCTTCGCGCGCTTTAACCCCGAAGCGCTCCTCAAGCAGGTGCATCTGTTCGTCCGTGATAGTGTTGACGCGCGGCAGATGCGCGATCTTCATGTATATCTCGGCGGCTTTTTCGGCGGTCTCGATGAGTCCGAAGGTCTCGTCAAGGTCGCGTCCCGCGCCGTAAATGCCGTGCTGCGCCCAGACGACGAGGCGCGCGGTCTTCATCTTTTCGGCGGTGGCTTCCCCTATCTCGTTGGTGCCGCAGAGCATCCACGGCAGCACGTTAACTCCGTCGGGGAAAACGATTATGCACTCGGTGCACATCTGCCAGAGCGTGCGGGTAAAAGCCTTTTCGTCAAGCTCGTGCACGTAGGTCATGGCAAGGAGATTCGACGGATGGCAGTGCATGACGACGCGGTTTTCGGGGTCGGTCTTCATGCGGGCGATATGGCTCTTCATATGCGCGGGGAACTCGCTTGTGAATTTGCCGCCGTCCGAAAAGCCCCAGAGGACCTCCGCCTCCGTACCGTTCTCCGCAAGGCGGACTATGCCGAGGTTCTTTGCGGGATCGTACTGCACGTTTTTGAAATACTTGCCCGTGCCGGTGACGAGGAAGTATTTCCCGTCAAGCTCCGGCGCGGTAAAGCCGGTCGGGATCGTGCGGACGATCGCGGGGATCGCAAGGTATTCTTTCAGCTCCGCTTCATCAAGAAGCATGGAGATATTGCCGCCGTTCCTCTCGTCCCAGCCGTGGGCGTACATATTCGTCGCCGTGCGGATCATTTCGACCATGAACGGCGCTGTCATAATGTTTTTCATCTTCTTGCCTCCTGGACTTCTTTTTCGCAGGTCTCGATCTCACGGAACCATTCGCCGTCGGCGGGTTTATCACAGCGGCGGCAGTATTCGTTCCATATCTCGCCGAAGGGCAGGGTCTGACCTTGTTAAAATCATACGCCTCGGACAGTATTTCGTCAATGCTTTCTTTTTTGAAAATGCTTCGGCTCTGGTTTTGACGGGTCCGCGTCTTCGGTCCCCAAGCAATATATACTCCCAAAGCGGTTTACACCGACGCGAGACGGTGTTATAATCAAATAAAGCCTGAGGGCAAAGCGCGGCTTTGCCGCCCTGAGAACGAAGGTGCGAATATGAGCTCGTCCGCTGAGTTTGTTTTGTCGCGCCTTTCGGGGCGCGTTTTGATTTTCAATGGAAGGATAGTTCATCATGCAGACAAGGATAGCCGTAATGTCGATAATAGTCGAAAACGGGGACACGGTCGAAAAGCTCAATGCCATACTCCACGAGTACGGCGAGTACATAATCGGGCGCATGGGCATCCCGTGCCGCTCGAGGGGTATCAACGTCATCGCCATCGCGATGGACGCCCCGCAGGACGCCATCTCCGCGCTGTCGGGCAAGATAGGCAGACTTGACGGGATCTCCGTCAAAACCGCGTACTCGTCCGTGAAGGAGACCGAAGCATGACCCGTCCCGATCCGGATGAGCTGCTTGAAAAGCTCGCCTCGGAGCACTCCCTCGCGCCCAAGGACTACGAAACGCTTATCGGAGCGCGTTCAAGGCTCGCTCCGCGCGCGCGTGAGCTTGCCGTCGCCGTGCGGAAGGAGATATACGGGAACGACGTGTACGTCCGCGGGCTCATCGAGATAAGCTCCTTCTGCCGTAACGACTGCCTCTACTGCGGCATACGCCGCTCGAACGCCGCCGCCGTGCGCTACCGCCTTTCGGAGAAGGAGATACTCGAATGCGCCGACGAGGGATATTGGCTCGGGTTCCGCACGTTCGTACTGCAGGGCGGCGAGGATGCGTTTTTCACCGACGAGACGCTTGAAAGGATCATTGCGGGGATCAAGGAAAAGCACCCCGACTGCGCGGTGACTCTCTCGCTCGGAGAGCGCAGCCGCGAAAGCTATAAGCGGCTCAGGGACGCCGGCGCGGACAGGTATCTTCTGCGCCACGAGACCGCGGATCCGGCGCATTACGAGCTGCTCCATCCGAAGGAGATGAGCTTTTCCAACCGTATGAGGTGCCTTCGCGATCTTCGCGAGCTCGGGTATCAGGTGGGCTGCGGATTCATGGTCGGCTCGCCCTTCCAGACGAACGGGCATATTGCGAAGGATCTCAAATTCATCGAGGAGTTCAAGCCCGATATGTGCGGCATCGGTCCCTTCGTACCGCATCACTGTACGGTGTTTAAGGACCATCCCGCAGGCACGGCGGAATTGACCTGCTATCTGCTCTCGCTGATACGCCTCATCCATCCGCCCGTACTGCTCCCCGCGACTACGGCGCTCGGCACGGTCGATCCCGCGGGACGGGAAAAGGGCATACTTGCGGGCGCGAACGTCGTTATGCCGAACCTTTCTCCCGTATCCGTGAGGAAGAAATACGAGCTCTACGACAACAAGATCTGTACCGGAGAGGAAGCGGCGGAATGCCGCGGCTGTCTCGAAAGAAGGATCGGGAGCATCGGGTACAGGCTCGTCGCCGCAAGAGGAGATATAAAGAAATAATAATATCTGACGGGGAAGGTATCCTGACCCGCAAGAAAGGAAAATCATATGTACAACTACGACCCAAGATCCCTAAAGGCAGAGGAATTCATCAACGACGGAGAGATCCGGGAGACCCTCCGTTATGCCGAGGAACACAAGAACGACTATGAGCTCATCGACGCCATTCTCGAAAAGGCGCGCCCCGTTAAGAAGGGGAACGGCTGCTTCTGCCGCGGGCTCACCCACCGCGAGGCAAGCGTGCTGCTCGCCTGCGAGGACCCCGAACGCATAAACCGTATGTTCGAGATCGCGGAGGAGATCAAGCTCGCCTTTTACGGCAACAGGATCGTCATATTCGCTCCGCTCTATCTTTCCAATTACTGCGTGAACGGCTGCGTTTACTGCCCGTATCACCTCAAAAACAAGCATATCGCAAGGAAAAAGCTCACCCAGGACGAGGTTCGCGAGGAGGTCATAGCCCTTCAGGATATGGGGCATAAGCGCCTTGCCATCGAAGCGGGCGAGGACCCCGTCAACAATCCCATCGAGTACATACTCGACTGCATCAACACGATCTATTCCGTCAAGCACAAGAACGGCGCCATCCGCCGCGTGAACGTCAATATTGCCGCGACGACCGTCGAAAACTACCGCAGGCTCAAGGAAGCGGGCATAGGCACATACATCCTCTTCCAGGAGACCTACCACAAGGAGAGCTACCTTAAGCTGCATCCCACGGGACCCAAACACGATTACGCCTATCACACCGAGGCTATGGACCGCGCCATGGAGGGCGGCATAGACGACGTGGGTCTTGGCGTGCTATTCGGACTTGAGCTTTACAAATACGAGTTCGCCGGTCTTATAATGCACGCGGAGCATCTTGAGGCGGTTCACGGCGTCGGTCCGCACACCATCAGCGTGCCGCGCATCAAGCACGCGGACGACATCGATCCCACCGCCTTTGACAACTCCATCTCGGACGAGATATTCGAGAAGATCACCGCCTGCATCCGCCTTGCGGTGCCCTACACCGGCATGATAGTTTCGACACGCGAGACCGAGGAGGTCAGGAGCAAGCTCCTGAAATGCGGCGTTTCGCAGGTCTCCGGCGGCTCGAGGACTTCCGTCGGCGGCTATGCGGGCTACGCTCCCGACGAGCGTCCGCACGACACCGAGCAGTTCGACGTTTCCGACCAGCGTTCGCTTGACGAGGTCGTAAGGTGGCTCATGGAGAACGGACACATCCCCTCCTTCTGCACCGCCTGCTACCGCGAAGGACGCACGGGCGACAGGTTCATGAGCCTGTGCAAGTCGGGACAGATACTGAACTGCTGCCATCCGAACGCACTGATGACGCTCTCCGAATATCTTGAGGACTACGCGAGCCCCGAGACCAAGCGCATAGGCTATGAGATGGTCGAGAAAGAGCTCAAAAAGGTCCCCAACGATAAGGTGCGCGGCATCGCCGAGCAGAATATCAAGGACATCCGTTCCTCGAACAGAAGGGATTTCAGGTTCTGATATGTCTCTTAACGAAACAGTTTCATCAGAGCGCGTACACATAGCCTTCTTCGGCAGGCGCAACGCGGGCAAGAGCTCGCTGGTCAACGCGGTCACCGGGCAGAAGCTCGCCGTCGTTTCGGACGTTCCCGGAACGACCACCGATCCCGTGAAAAAGGCGATGGAGCTTCTCCCGCTCGGTCCCGTCGTAATTATCGACACTCCCGGCTTTGACGACGAGGGCGAGCTCGGCGCGCTCCGCGTGGGCAAGACCAACGAGGCGCTCGCAAAGACCGACGTCGCCGTGCTGGTCGTCGACGCCTCCCTCGGCATTACGGAGCCGGACAGGGAGCTTCTTCGCCTGATAGCGGCACGGAAGCTTCCGTTTATCATCGCATACAATAAATGCGACGTGCAAAGACCCGCGCTTCCGGAAAAGGCAGTCGCCGTCAGCGCGAAGACCGGCGAAGGCGTGAACGAGCTGAAGGAAAAGCTTGCGGCTCTCGGGAAAAAGGACGAGCGCGCGATCGTAAGCGATATCCTGCCCGATTCTGCCGTGGTCGTTCTCGTCATACCCGTCGACGAATCCGCTCCCAAGGGGAGGCTCATTCTCCCGCAGCAGCTTGTGCTGCGCGAGCTTCTGGACCGTCATATGACGGCGGTCTGCTGTCAGCCGGAGGAGCTTTCCTCCGTGCTCGGCAGGATAAAGCCCGACATGGTGATAACCGACTCGCAGGTGTTCGGAAGGGTATCTGCCGCAGTGCCGGAGAGCATACCGCTGACGTCGTTCTCGATACTTATGGCGCGATACCGCGGCGAGCTTGAAAGCCAGCTCGAGGGCGCCGCAATGCTGAACAAGCTCCATGACGGCGACCACGTGATGATCTCCGAGGGCTGCACGCATCACCGCCAGTGCAAGGATATAGGCACGGTCAAGCTTCCCGGCTGGATCGAGAAATACTCCGGCGCAAAGCCCGAGTACCTGTTCACTTCGGGCGGCGAATTCCCGACGGAGCTCGAAGGTATTAAGCTCATAGTCCACTGCGGCGGATGCATGCTCAACAGCGCCGAGATGCATTCCCGTGCCGAACGCGCAAAACAAGCGGGCGTTCCCATGGTAAACTACGGCGTCGCCATCGCCGCCATGCACGGGATACTCAAAAGAAGCGTCGCTCCGATACCGGAGGTAAAGGGGCTGCTGTAAGGCGTGAAATATCCGCGCAGGGAATAAATGCTCAACAAGAAACCGGGGATGGACAGCGCCATCCCCGGTTTTATAATATCCTTACGTCAATAATACAGAAGCGTACGCCGCGATTCATGCCCTTGCGACGGTCAGCCTGTTCAGGGAATAGCCCTCGTGAAGCTTCCTGCAATAGACGTCGGTGCATTTTTTGAATCTGGCGAAGGTCTTTTCGGCCTCCGTTTCGTTATTGTACGCGCGCCAGCAGCCGACGCACTTGCAATCCCTTTTCCTGTCGCACATGAAGCAGCGGACGTCCTCCGGCGGGTAGCCGAGGAAAAGCCCTATCTCGTGAGGGAAATCCTCCGAGCAGCCGAGCCGCTCTATCAGCTCCCTGATAAGCCGCGGAACAGTCCCGCCGTAATACCCGCATGAAGCGAGGATCGCCTCGGATACGGGGCTTTTAAGGTCGTCTTCGAGCTTTTCGGGACGGTAAACGTATATGAGCGCGCTGCCGTTCGATACGCGGAGCGGTATCATGCGAACGCCCTTACCCTTAAGCCGCAGGTTGACCGAACGGATGCTTTCCATGAGCTCCGCCTTATCCTTGTAAGTGTAATTGAACATATTCGCCGTCTTGAGCCCCGCAAGCGTGGGCGAGCAATGGCGGACTATGAGGGTTTCTGACATCAGGCTTCTCCCCCGCCGTCTCTGCGGTTTTTGACGATATAACTCCTGCATGCGTGCTTTACGCCTTCCGAAAGGGCGATGAAGCCCGCGACGATGCCAGATACAACGATGATCTCCATACTGCGCCTCCACGATCTTCAATTCCTACCCGCCAACTATGAGTTAGCGGCTGCTAACTAAACGTATTATATCAAGGGGGTAGGCGTTTGTCAACAGTCCGCGCGAATATTTTTCGTTCTTTTTTTCGCCTGAGCGGAGCGCATCGAGCCTCGTCGGGAGCCGCATCTTCCAAACGGCGCTTGTTTTGCCGTTAAGCCATGAGCCGTCCGCCGGCTTCGCATACCGATTGTTGATTTTATTCGTCATTTAGAGTATACTTTGAGCAAGATCAACTAAATCCAACGAGGTATCCGCATGGTCCCGATAAACACCGAACCCCTCCCCCGCCGTATAGCCATAGCCGGCATGGGCTACGTCGGGCTTTCGCTTGCCGTGCTGCTTGCGGCAAAGAACTCCGTCACTGTCGTGGACGTTGTAAAGGAAAAGGTAGACAAGCTCAATTCGTTCGTTTCGCCGATACATGACGATTACATTGAAAAATTCCTTGCCGAGGCAAGGACGGGTGCGCGCGCGCTGTCCCTCAGCGCCGTTACGGACGGCAGGGAGGCTTATGCCGCGGCGGACGTCGTCGTTATCGCCGTGCCGACGAATTACGATCCGAAGCTCGATTTCTTCGATTGCTCCGCCGTCGAGTCGGTGCTCGGCGATATTGACCGCGCCGTACGCTCCCGCGGGGGCAAGGCGCCGCTCATCGTGATACGGTCGACCGTGCCCGTCGGCTATACCGAAAAGATACGAAGCGCCATGCGGGATACCGCCGTTGCGGACGGCATAATATTCAGCCCCGAATTTCTGCGCGAATCGAAGGCGCTTTACGACAACCTGCATCCGAGCCGCATAATCGTCGGCTGCGGCGATTCCACGCGCGCCGGCGCGGATCTTTTCGCAGGGCTTCTGGCGGACGGCGCGGAGGACAAGGACGTGCCCGTGCTGTTCATGGGCTTCACAGAGGCGGAGGCGGTAAAGCTGTTCGTCAACACCTATCTCGCCCTGCGCGTTTCGTTTTTCAACGAGCTTGACACCTACGCCGAGGTCAAGGGGCTCGATACCGCGGACATAATAAAGGGCGTCTGTCTCGATCCGCGCGTGGGCGATTACTACAACAACCCCTCCTTCGGCT
>DGHD01000031.1:9704-37346 GCA_002392505.1 Christensenella sp. UBA3857
GGCGGCTACTGCCTGCCGAAGGACACGAAGCAGCTGCTTGCGAATTACGACGACGTGCCCGAAAGGCTTATTAACGCGATAGTGGAGAGCAACCGCACGCGCAAGGATTTCATAGCGGAGCAGGTGCTTAAAGCGGCGGGCGGCTCCGGCGGTAAGACGGTCATAGGCGTGTACCGCCTTGCGATGAAGACCAACTCGGATAATTTCCGTCAGTCCTCCATACAGGGCGTAATGAGGCGCATTAAAGAAAAAGGCGCCTCCGCAGTCATATTCGAGCCGACGCTTGAGGACGGGAGCGAATTCTGCGGAAGCAGGGTAATGAACGATCTTGAAAAATTCAAGGAGACCTGCGGCCTGATCATTGCTAACCGTTACGACAGCGCGCTTGACGACGTAAAGTTCAAGGTCTACACCCGCGACCTTTTCGGCAGGGATTGAGCATGAAAAAAAAGCCCGATGCACCGGGCTTTTTTTCGTTTATCATTCCGCTTCGGCGGGAGCGGGCTCCCGAACCTGCTTCGGCACGCCGAGCAGCGCAAAATAATGCTGATAGGCGCGGTTATAAGCGGCGTTGAACGATTCGTCCCCTCCGGAATGGAGCTTTTCAAAGTAAAGATGCTCATGGTCGGCAAGCTCCGGATGGACGCGGACGACGGTCGCGGCGCCGACGTTGGAGCAAACGTCGCCGATGCGCTGGAACTCCACCATGAGCCCGGTAAACGTCGTATCGGCAAGCGTATTGCATTCGCCCGTGCTCATGCGCTTCAGATGGTTGCGGCGGAGCACTGCGATAAGATCTCCGGCGACCTGGACGAGCGGCTCGATCCTTGCCGCGGCTTCGACGTCCCTCTTTGCGAAGGTCTGCTCCGTTTCGTCCAGTATATTGGTAAGCACGCTTTCGAGGACCGCAAGCTCCGAGATCGCGGCGGCGGAAAGCGAAGTCTCGTTCTTTTTGAGCGTTTCCGCATGAGCGGCGATATTAACGGCGTGGTCGCCCAGTCTCTCGAATTCGGAGGTGATCTTGTAATACTGATTGAGTATCGCTATATGATTGTCTATCTGCAGATGCGGAAGGAAATCGACCATGTATTTGCTTATCTGGTCGGTCATATGGTCGATCTCATCCTCCTCCGCGAGGATCTGCTTATGCACTTCGGGATCGTATTCCTTCAGGAGCCCGAAGGATTTTTCTATATTTGCGCGGGAGGCGGTGAAAATCGCGAGCAGCGTTTTATAGCAGCTTTGAAGCGCGAGCGCGGGGGTGTTGAAGAAGACCGGATTGAGCGTGTCGGTCACAGGCTTATACTTGCTCTCCTTGGCGGGCTTGTCCTTCACGATGCGGAGGCTGAGCTTCTCGAACACGCCGAGCAGGGGAAGCAGCAGGAGCGCACAGCACAGATTGAACACCGTGTTGGTGTTGGCGATTATGCTCGAATTGACGGGCGCGTTCCAGAGCCGGTCGAGCAGACCGAGCTTATGCACGATCACGACGCCCGCGAGCACGAGTATGCTCTTGGCGAGGTTGAACAGTATGTTCACTATGCCGACCCTGCGCGCTTCGGTCTTGGAGCCGATGGAAATGACTATGGCGGTGGTCACGCAGTCGCCGAGATAGACGCCGACTATAACGGAATAGATCGCCTTGAAGGTCAGCTGACCCGATGACGAGAACGCCTGCAGTATGCCGATGGTGGCTGACGAGCTCTGCAGCATGAAGGCGACGCCCGCGCCGGTGGCGTAGCCGAGGAGCGGGTTTTTGCCGAGTCCGGAGAAGAGCTTTTCGATTATGCCGGATTCATTAAGCGTATTAACGGCGCCGGTCATATTAAGAAGACCGGAGAACAGTATGCCGAAGCCGATCGCGATATTGCCGATGGAACGGGAATTTTTGATAACGCTCGTCATTATCAGAGCTATGCCGATAATGAGCGCGATGGGCGCGAGCGTGGAGGGCTGGAATATGCGGAGTATGTTCGAGGCAGATGAATCGATATCGAGCAGACGGATTATCTGACCGGTGACGGTCGTTCCGACGTTGGCGCCGACGATTATGCCGAGCGACTGATGCAGCGAAAGTATGCCGCCGGCAACGAGACCCGCGGTGATGACTATCGTAGCCGTCGACGACTGTATGAGCGCGGTGACGAGCAAGCCGAGGATGAACGCCTTGAACGGGTTGTTCGTGACCTTGCTCATGGCTTTTTTCAGCGTGCCCGAAGAATTCTCTTTTAATGAGTCGCCCATCAGGCGCATGCCGTAAAGGAACATGGCAAGCCCGCCGAGAAGCGAGATCACGTTAAAAAAATCCATGATCGATCCCCTGAATGTGATGATAGCGTTTGGATTGACTCAAAAAATGATACCATAATAACGCTCGTTCAGTCAAGGATTTCATATTATTCTTCACATAAAAGACATAATCCCGCGCATCCTTCAAGCAAGGCTCATATTGCACAAATCCCCGTTATTTGATATAATGATCGTTAACAAAGAACAGGCAGGAGGATCCTATGAAAAGCACCACCGCAGTCACCCTTCCCCTTTCCGGGAGAATAGATTCCAACAACGCGCAGGCTGAGGAAGCGAAGCTCCGCTCCGGGCTTGAGGGAAAGGGATCCGCCGCCGTGATACTCGACGCCGCGAAGCTCGAGTACATTTCCAGCGCCGGCTTGAGGATCCTGCTTCGTCTTAAAAAGGATCATCCCGATCTCACGATCGAAAACGTCAGCTCCGAGGTGTATGAGATCCTCGACATGACCGGCTTTACCGAAATGATGAACGTTGAAAAGGCATACCGCACGATCTCGGTGGAAGGCTGCGAGGAGGTCGGCCGCGGCGCGAACGGCACGGTCTACCGCATAGACAACGACAACGTGGTGAAGGTCTACAACGATCCCGAGGCGCTTGAAGACATCCGGAACGAGCGCGAGATGGCGAAGCTTGCCCTTATACTCGGGATACCCACCGCCATATCCTACGATATTGTAAAGGTCGGCGACAGCTACGGCTCCGTGTTCGAGCTTCTGAACGCGCGTTCATTCTCGAAGATACTCGCGACCGAGCCGGATAGATTCGACTGGTGCGTGAAGGAGTTCTCGGGGCTTTTGAAGAAGCTCCATGCTACCGTCGTTCCCGAGGGGAAGCTCCCGTCGATAAAGAAGACCGCGATGAAATGGGCGGAGTTCATGAGGGATTATCTTCCCGAAGCCGATCACAAGAAGCTGATGGATCTGTTCGGATCCGTTCCCGAGAACCTGCACATGGTGCATGGAGATTATCACACCAAGAACGTCATGCTTCAAAACGACGAAGTGCTGCTCATAGACATGGACACGCTCTCCGTCGGCGATCCGATATTCGAGCTTTCGGCGATCTACAATGCGTTTGTCGGTTTCCACGAATACGATCACGAAGGGATCAAGGCATTCCAGGGATTTGATTTCGAGACCGCGAATCGTTTCTTCTACGCGGTGCTCTCGGACTATCTTGGGACGAGCTCAAAAACAAAGCAGACGGAAGTCGTCAACAAAGCGCGTCTGATCAGCTACACGCGCCTTATAAGCCGCTCGATAAGGCACGGCGGGCTCGGGAGTGAAAAGGGCCGCGCCGAGATCGCTCTCTGGAAGGGCGAGCTTACGGAGCTTCTGCACAATATCGACGAGCTGACGTTTTCAAAGGATGAGCTTATAATCCCCGCCGAGCGAAAGAACCTTGACGAGGTGCTTTCGTTCATCGACGAGCATATCGGGCTTCTTGCCCCGTCCGAGAGGGCGAGGATGCAGCTCGCCGTCGCCGCAGAGGAGATATTCGTGAATATCTCCGATTATGCCTATACACCGTTCAAGGGCGACGCGAAGGTCAGGATCACCGCCAGCGAAGAAGAACGGGCGGTGACGGTCGCTTTCGAGGACGGCGGGATGCCTTACGATCCGCTTAAGAGACAGGATCCCGATATTTCGCTCCCCGCCGAAGAAAGGACGCCCGGCGGGCTGGGGATATTCCTCGCCAAGAAGCTTACCGACGAGCTGAGCTACGAATACAGGGAAGGCAAAAACATTCTTAAATTCAAGAAAAATCTTTCATGACTGTGCTTTTCTCAAATGATACGGTTCGACACGCGCGATAAAAAGCCCAAGCTTTACGGGCTTGCGGTAATAACGGCGGCATTCGCCGTTTTGATAACGCTCGCCGCGCTTTTAGGCGGAGAAAAAGCCGCCGTCCCCTGCGAGGCAGCCGTAATAGCGTATCTTATCCTCGCCGAGGCGGCTCTTATCAACGCGTTCGTCGGGCAGCTCAAATACAACCCGTATTCTTACAACACCATCTACTATATCGGCTTTGCCTTGTTCGTCCTTTCGCTGATCGCAACGAACGCCTTCCTGCTGATAAGGATGATCAGGGAGCCGCTCTTTCGGCAGGCGGAGCAGATACTCTGCGTTTTCCTTAATTCGGCAAAGGTGTATATGCTGGTTTCCGCGCCGTTCATACTGGTATTCTCCGCCGCGCTCTTCATTTCGAACGTCTCCCTGCTCGTTCACGAGCGCAAACGCTTCGCAAACGTGCTGGGGATAATACTCGCCGTACTTCTTGCAGCGGGTGAATCGGTGTTCTTCTTCTACGATATGTACGCGAACGGCAGTACGATACATGTCATGATCCACGATCTTTTCGGAAACCTGTTCGCCGCGGTGTACCTTTACTTCGAGTGCATGCTGATCGGCGCGATAATCGCAAACATTATCGTCGTCAGATACGAGCCGGAAAAGGACAAGGATTACCTGATAATACTCGGCTGCGGGCTTAAGAAGGACGGTTCCCCCACTCCCCTTCTTAAAGGGCGGGTCGACCGCGCGATCGAGTTTTACGAAAAGCAGAAGACCGAGACCGGAAAGCCGCTCTGTTTTGTGACCTCCGGCGGGCAGGGTCCCGACGAAGCCGTTTCGGAAAGCCTCGCCATGAAGCGATATCTTATGGAGCGCGGGATCCCGGAGGAAATGATAATCGAGGAGGATGCCTCCCGCGATACCTTTGAGAATATGAGATTCTCAAAGGAAAAGATCCTTGAGCGCCGCCCGGATGCGAAAGTCGCATTCTCCACCACCAATTACCACGTGTTCAGGAGCGGGATATTCGCCCGGCGCGTAAAGATGCGCGCGGTGGGTATCGGCGCAAAGACCAAATGGTATTTCTGGCCCAACGCCGCCGTCCGCGAATTCATCGGGCTTTTGACGAATCACCGTACAAAGCAGGCGATAGTGCTCGGCAGTATGATAGCCGCTTACGTGAGCATGACGTTGATCGCTTATCTAAAGCGCTGAGGCGCAGCCTTCCATCCGAGACCGAAAAGGGAGATTTTTATGCGAGAGATACCGATAACCGACCTGATGCCCGTCAGGATAGGACAGATCGAAAACGAAAAAGCCGGCACCGGCTGCACGGTATTCCTTTGCGAAAGGGGTATGCGCGCCGGACTCGACGTGCGCGGCGGCGGTCCCGCATCAAGGGAAACGCAGCTTTTGAACCCGCTCATGGCGGCAAATGAGATACACGCGATAGTCCTTGCGGGCGGGAGCGCGTTCGGCCTCGGGGCAGCGAACGGAGTGATGCGCCTTCTTGAGGAGCGCGGCTTCGGCTACGACGTGGGCGTGACGAAGGTGCCCCTCGTAGTGCAGTCGGATCTTTTCGATCTGACCGTCGGCGACCCATTCACAAGACCCGATGAAGAAATGGGTTACGCCGCGGCGAAGCTCGCCATGGACGCGCCCAATTACCGCGACGGCAATTTCGGCGCGGGCTGCGGAGCGACCGTCGGCAAGATAGCGGGGATGGACACCTGCATGAAGACCGGCATGGGAAGCTTTGCCGTTGAGATAGGCGAGCTGAAGATTGGCGCGGTCGTCGCGCTGAACGCGCTGGGCGACATATTCGATTGGAAGACCGGCAGGCAGATCGCCGGGCTGCTTTCGGAGGACAGGACCTCCTTTAGGAGCTCGCCGGAGGTGATAAGCTCGAACATAACGAGGGTCAAGAACCGCTTTGTCGGCAATACGACGCTCTGCGTGATATTGACCAACGCATATTTCGAGAAGACCGCTCTCTGCAAGATCGCCGGCATGGGGCACGACGGTTACGCGCGTTCGATCCGCCCGGTGCACACTTCACTTGACGGCGACAGCATTTACGCCGTTTCCGCAGGCAGCGTCGAGGCGGATCAGGAAACGGTCGGCACGCTTGCGGCGGAGGTCGTGAGCGAAGCAATAGTCCGCGCCGTCACGAGCGCCGAAAGCGCATACGGCTTCCCCGCGGCGCGTGATATTCCCCCGAAAGGAGCAGATGATCGATGAGCTCGCATTACACGAAGGCCGTCATGGATCCCTCCGGATTCGTGCTTTTATCGGATCAGATCCCCCAGATAATACAGGAGATCCGGTATTTTTCGACCTATAATTTCATAGGCGACCGCATAGACGGCTATGAGGAGCCCTGCGCCGTGCTTACCAGGGAGGCGGCGCGCGCGCTCAAGTCGGTCAGCAACGAGATGATCGTGCGCGGATTCAGGCTCAAGGTGTTTGACGCCTACCGCCCCGCATGCGCGGTAAAGCATTTCGTGCTCTGGGGGATCGAGGATCAGGATATCAGGATGAAGCCCTACTTCTATCCCGGGCTCGAAAAGCAGGAGCTCTTTGCCAAGGGCTATATTGCCAAGCTCTCGAGCCATTCCCGCGGGAGCACGGTCGACCTCACGCTCCTTGACATGAAGACCGGGAAAGAGGTCGACATGGGCAGCCCGTTCGACTTTTTCGGCGAGATATCGCATCCCGACTGCAGGAGCGTAACGGAGGAGCAGTACGCGAACCGCATGATGCTCCAAAAGGTGATGGTGCGCAACGGCTTTAAGCCCCTGGACTGCGAATGGTGGCATTTCACGCTTGAGGGCGAGCCCTATCCCGATACCTATTTCGAATTCCCCGTATCGTCCGAATATTTAAGAAAATAAAAAACAACAGCCCGGGAACGGCCTCGATCCCGGGCGTTTTTTTGAATGCTGCGGGCAATCTCCCGTGCGGATCTCATCCGCCCCGCGGGATGCCCTTTTTACTGCTTATTCCGTCACCACACCGTCGGAAATGCGGATGATGCGGTCGGCATAGTTCGCCATGCCCTGGTCGTGAGTGACCATTACGATAGTGCGGCGGTATTCCTCCGAGCAGAAGCGTAAAAGCTCCGCGACCTTTTTGGAGTTCTCCGCGTCGAGGTTGCCGGTCGGCTCGTCCGCAAGTATGACCGCCGGCTCCGTGGCGAGGGCGCGAGCGATGCTGGTGCGCTGCTGCTCGCCGCCCGACATCTCGTGCGGGAACTTGTCGCGGCAGTGGAGTATGCCGAGGTCTTCCATCAGCTTTTCGACTGCGGCCTTATCCTCCGTGCGCCCGTCCAGATGGATCGGGAACACGATGTTCTCATACGCCGTGTACTCCGGGAACAGGTTGTAATCCTGGTAGATGAAGCCGATGCGCCTCCTGCGGAAGCGGGCAAGCTCCGCGTCCTTTAAGCCCGAAACCTTCTCGCCCTCGATATAGAGCTCGCCCGTATCGGATACGTCGAGCGTGGCGAGTATCCTCAAAAGAGTCGATTTTCCCGAGCCTGATCTGCCGATTATCGCCACGAATTCACCCTCGGTGAACGCAAGGTCGGTCTCCTTCAGGGCGTATACGGACACCTCGCCCTTGTACGTGCGGCTTATGCCCTTTGCTTCCAATACGTATTTTGCGGTTTCCATATCTTCGCTTCCTTTCTTTTTATCGGTTATTTTTTCTCTCTTTGCAGCGCTCCGGAGGTGATGAGCCAGTAAATGAGCATCAGTACTGCGAGCGCGGGCAATATCACCTGCGGACCGATGACGCTTTTGATAAACTCGAGCACGTTGGGGAATATAATGTAATCATCCCCGGCAGCTATCACCTGTTTGATCAAGCCCTGTCTGTTCATTGAAAGCAACGTGAACACCGGCAGCGAAAGCACAAGCCAAAGCGTCTGTTTCGCGGCGTCCGCCATGCGCTGTTTAACGATCGAAGAGCGCTCTGTGCCTGCCCTGCGCAGTATTGCGATCTTATCCGCGAGCCTTGCGTTTTCATCGTTCTGCACAGAAGAAATGACGAAAAAGAACAGCACGGCGAGTATTGCGCCGAAGAGACCGTAAGTTGCAAGTGTGCGGAGCATCTCCTGCCGCACCAGCTCCTTGTCCTCCACCCAATTGGCGTATTCGATGTTGTATTTCGCGCAAATGTTGCTGATGCTCTTAAGAGTGCTCTCGTTGACCGACATCTCGTTAAGATAGATCCTGGCTGAGTTATAACAGGTGAATTCGCTCAATGCGTCAAAGGAAGCCTCGGGATCGCTCTTTGCAAGCTCCACCGCCTTTTCAGCAAACGCAGTCGAGCCGATGAGCTGCATGATATGGTTCTTGAACCGCATATTGCCATTAGGCAGCGAAGATATCTCCTCCCTTGCCTTTGAAGACGGGACCACTCCCGCGATACACAGGTCTATGGATACATCGTCTCTGATAACGTACGTTATCGTATCCCCGGGCTCAAAGGAATGTCCGAGCTCATCCCACGGGTTTTCCGGAAAATCGGACAGCACGAAGCCGGTATCCGTATGATAATTCCCGGCTCCCTCGCGTATAATGACGCCCTCGTCATCCACCATTACGATCACCTGCTCGCCGTTAAGGAATTTTTCCTTGTCGGCGACAGCGGGATCGAGCCATTTGGAAAACAGTTTCCACAGCCTTTCGGGATCGCTGTCTCCGTAGACCGCATAAACTGCGGGCTCGCGAGACTCCATATATCTCTTGCCTTTTTCGCTGAGATCCAATTCTCCCCATCTGTCACGGTTAATATTCTGCGATTCAAGGAAAGCCCTGTAAACCGTATTGAAGAAGGGATCCTCCTCCTTGCCTTCCCAGCTGAGCCGCACATTGCCCGTATCCCTTAAACACCAATTGATCTTTCCTACGCCCGGAAGCGAGCAGAGCTCCTCTGCGAAGGCGCGCGGAATGACTGTCCTTACCGTCTGACAGGTGCCGGAGGAGCCTTCACGTTCGTTCGGCGTCCTGCCCCATTTGTTCGGTTTATACGGGATCCGAATCGTCGGTCTTACAAAAACGCCCTCCACTACCGCCGATACGTCGCAGTAATAGGCGCAGCTGGATCTATAGCTCTTTATCCAATGGGCGGATATAAACGTGCAGAAAAGTATGACGGCGCAAACAAAAATGCTTATGAGACGAAGCGTCGCCGTTTTGAACGCATGTGAACGCCTGTCCCTGACGAGCGTTTCGCCGAGGGAAAGGTATGCGCGCTTGGATCGCTTCATCCTTCTGCTGCGGCGTTTGACGGACCGGGCGGCGGATCGGCTCAGTATCCTTCTCTTTGCGGTTATGCCCCGCCCTGCGAATATCATCAGCGCCGCCGCAAGCGAGAGCGCAAGCGTACACCCAATACAGGCGAGTATCGTCAGAAGAGTGCCCGGATAAAACGCGAACGCGAATGAAACTCCCGTTGCCCTTCCCACGATGAAAGCAGCGAAGAAGCCCACGATATATGAGACGGCAAGCGAAACGAACGCCATCGGAAGCACCGAAAGCACGCACTCGTACGCCGCCATGGAGAATACCTCGAAGGTCGTGGCGCCGATCTCCCTCATCCGCATGAAGAACAGCCTTCGCTTGCCCAGATAGGACGCCATAAGGTAAGCGATGATGCTTGCGCTGAGGACAATCAAAAGCACCGTCATCCCGCGATACATGCCCGCATTTCCCCAAAGGGGATTGGTGAATGCGGAACGGTTCACGACGAAAAGGGATTCGTCGGGCTTTCCGCTGTTTTCGAACGAGGTGAACAATTCCTCAGCCGTTTCCCACACCCTGCCTTTTTTGAGATCGGGCGAGAGTTCGTAAAAGAACACCTCGACCTTATCCACGGCAAGCTCGTCGAATCTGTTTGCCGTGATCACGGCGGACGGCAGATCGGGGTTTAAGTCCATGCCGTTTACGATGCACTGCGTCATATTGTCCCAGCCAACGCTGTAACGCTCCATCGTTCCGACGAGTTTGAAGCTTACCTTGTTGAGCTTCTTTGTTCCGAAAACACGCTCCGGAGTAAAATCCCTGCGTTCGGGATACCGATCCCCGCCGGGAACAGCTTCCGAAGCTTCGCCGTATTCAGCGGGCTCCGCGCCGTCGTCCTCCGCTTCGGGCTCGACACCGTCCCCATAATCGTCTTCGCCGTCAGCTCCGATCCCCGTCGGGTCCTCCGGCGGAGTCTCGCCGGGGTGCGCCTTCTTCCAAGCCTCGCAAGCCTCAAGATACAGCCGCTCACACTCCGAATAGATATAGACCATATCGTCATGCTCCGCGATATAGAAGCTGATCTCCTTTCCAAGCTCATAACTCTCGCCGAGCATCTCAAGCGCATAAAGCTCCATCACAATCTCATTATCTGCTTCCGGCCAGCGCCCATCGTAAAGCTCGATATGCTGCTGACGGGCAAATTCCGGAGTGAATGTCCCTATTGCGAGCGCCGTCGGATTTCGGTATGAATTATCGAATCCGATCTCTATATGTTCCTCGGGTATAACGTCAAAACGCGAATCGCCATAGGGTTCATCCGTCAGCGGGTCGATCTCGAGCGCGCCGGGATAAAGCCGATAAAGCGAGCTGCCGCGGCGGACGCTGCCGCACGGCACGAGAGAAGACTCGTTTTCAAAGGAATCGCCGCGCGCTCTGACCGCCCAAGTTCCGAAATTCATGTAGTTCGCCTGCATCCTGTAGGCGTTCAGATTATCCTGCAGCAGGAGCGTAAACACAAGGAAAAACACCGCAAGGCAGGTCATCACGCGCATGCGCCTGACCTCTTTTTTGCGGCGTTTCAAGCCCTTTTTGAACATTCCCCATCCGTAGTCGCTCATGGCATTTCTCCTTTTAATTCTGTCGGCGGCAAGATTTTGCGCCTTTACAGTATAAGTTTAACAAACCAATCTTACAGGAACCTTACACGGAAGGGATGTTTCAAAATATATTATTCTGTTATGCTGGTTTTAAGAGAGAACCGCGGGAAGACGAGCTCGACTGCGGAGCCGTTATCCGGATTTTTTATGACGAGCTTGCCGGAATGGCGGACGGCTGTCTCCTTTGCGAGGGAAAGACCGATGCCGAATGAAGTGCCGTCGTCGCTGCCGACGGCGTATCTTTCGATGAGCGCGCCGCTCCGGACGCCGGGACCGTTGTCAAAAACGGTGATCGAAACGTCCTTTTCGGTCGAGGAGACTGTGACGCGCACGGGATCGGCATTCTCCATGTGCTTTTCGGCGTTGACGATGAGGTTCCTGACCGCCTCCTTGACGCGCACCCGGTCGCAGTTCACCGTAACGCTTTCGCCCGAGACGACCGCCCTAATACCGTTTGCCTCGAGCTCGGCGGCGGTCTCCCGCACGAGCTCGATCATATCCGCGCTTTCGAATTCCATGCGGACCTTTCCCGCACGGAGGCGCGCAAGGCTTAAAAGCCCCGCCGTGTATGCGTCGATGCGGGCGGCGCATTCCCTTGCGGCGGAGAGCCTTTCCTCCGTCATGCCGCCGCGCTCCATCAGATCGAGATTCAGAAGAATGCCGCTCGTTGGAGATTTGATCTCGTGCGCGACGTTCTCGACGTATTTCCTTATCTCGTCCGCCGAATCCGCTCTCAGGGCGTTTGCCCGATCGACCTGTGAAAAGAGCTTCGCGATCAGCCTCTCGTCGGGCGTCCCGGCTTTGAAAGGCTCCTCCCCTTTAAGCGCGGCGTTGACGCGGCGTGTAAGCTCCTCTTCGTACTTTACGCGCCGTCTTCTTTCCGCAGCGAGGAACAGCGCTGCGCCGCCGATCACAAGGAGCGCCGCTGCGAAGATACCGTAATACACGCCGTCGGGAACGAGCCTGCTCATGTAATGATCGACCGGGAGCGAAGAATAGCCGATTGCTTTAAGCGCCGCCCTGCCCTCCTCCGCCGACTTTCCTGAGGGCGAGGCGCCGATCAGCGCGCCCGCATACTCGTTGACTTTGCCGGGTCCGTTTTCGTTTACGGCGTCGGCAAGGCTTTCAAGCCCCATGCGCATCCTTGCCGTGAAGAACGCCGCCTCCCCCGCAAGGAGCAGACAGCAGACGACCGCCGTTATGATGATCACCGCAGAGTATCTTTTCATATCAGCCTCATTTCCCCGTTACGCATGGCAGCGCCCATCTGTAACCGACGCCGCGCACGGTCTCTACAACGGGTCTGCCGTTATAACTGCCGAGCTCCTTCCTGAGCCTCGAAACGAGCACGGAAAGGGTGTTCCCGTCGACCGAATCGGCGTCGTTCGCCCAAAGCGTATCGAATATGTACTCGCGCTTAAGGAGCCTGCCGCCGCTCTTCAGGAACAACTCGAGAAGCTCCCTCTCGCCTCGGCGCAGCGTTCTTTCCTCCCCCGCTACGAACAGCTTGCCGTCGGACAGACGGTACTCGATATGCCCGCTTACTATCGTGCCCATAGTCTGACTTCGGCGAAGGTTCGCCTCTATGCGTGCAAGCAGCTCGCCCGCGCGGAACGGCTTTGTGACGTAATCGTCCGCCCCGCAGGACAGCCCCTCGATAACGGTGTCCTCGCCGTTGAGCGCGGTGAGTATTATAACGGGCGCATCGTGCCTTGCCCTTATTTCACGCACGAGCTCCAGCCCGGAACCGTCCCCGAGCATTAAATCGACGATATAAAGCGACACGCCGCTTTCATTCTCCGCAGCCTCGCGCCCTTTTGTGAACGAGCCCGCGCTCACGGTCTCGTAGCCTGCGCCGGTCAGGAGCTCCTTAAGTCCCGTCCTGAGCACGCCGTCGTCTTCGATCAAAAGTATCTTCAAGGTCATTCACCCCGCTTATGTTTATATAAAAAGCATAGCCCAAACGGGCGGGCTTGTCAAGAAACGCCCGAAATACGGACAATAACAACGGCGTTTCGGTCTCTTAAAAGATTTTACGAAATCGCTTAAGTTTTTTTGATAAGTGCGGGCGGGAGTATTTATAATAAAAATGAATCGAAAAGATACCCGGCCGGAACCCGCTCACTCCGCTTAATGAACGGCATAGGCCGCGCGGCTTGGAGCTGCAGAAAAATGGATTTCGGCATTTCCGACGCGCGCATGGACGGCGTGAGGGACGAGTTGATAAAGCATATCTGACAAACAAAGGGGCGTCTTCCCCAACGGAAGACGCCCCTGTTTTTTGCTTTGCGGCGGTCCCTGCGGCTTGACACGGGGAATGCGGTGTAATATAATATATGGAAAGTTTTAAGGAGGCGATCTGCCTTGAAAGCGCTCTTGCCCCTGCTCATCCCGTTTTTCGGCGGCGTCGCGATCGAGACCGTGAATTTCTTCATAACGCGCGCCGTGCTCAAAAAGCAGAACGGCGCGGCATTCGCCGTACCCCTGCGTGCGCTGCTCGCGGGCGGGTACATGGCCGCGGTCTATTTCATTGCGCGGGCGGTGACTCCCGATCCCGGCAAATTTCTTATCGCCTCGGCGGTCGGGGCTTCGGCGGGGCTCCTGGTTTTCACTATACTGCTGATGAGAAGCAGTCTGAAGGGAGGCGGCGAAAATGGGTGAAGCGAGCGAACCCATCGTAAAGCTGTTCGGATGGTTCGACATCTCGGCGGAGGTCATAACCATGTTCGTTATGATAGCCGTCGTCGCGGTCGTTTCTCTTATCGTCACACGCAATCTCAAGGAACGCCCCGGCAAATTCCAGAACATGATCGAGGCGGCTGTCGAATACCTTGACAATTTCTTTGCCGACATCCTCGGCAAAAAATACGCGAGGAAATACCTCTTCTACCTCGCCTCGCTTTTCGCGTTCATAATAATAGCAAACTACTCCGGGCTGATCCCGGGCGTGGGGTACTTCCGCTGGTTCAAGGCGCCGACCTCCTCGCTTTCGGTCACGCTCGGTCTTTCGATATGCACCTTCTTCTTCATCCAGATCGCCGGCATCAGCATGGGCGCGAAGCACTATCTGAAGCATTTCCTCACCCCGATCGTGCCGCTCATACTGATGGATGAATTCATAAAGCCCGCTTCCCTTGCGCTGAGGCTCTTCGGCAACATATTCGGCGAGGAGACCGTGCTCGAAAACCTGTACAACATAATCCCCATCGGCGCGCCGCTGATCATGATGGCGCTTTCGCTCATATTCTGCGCGATACAGGCGATGGTCTACACGATGCTTACCGCCTCATATCTTGAGGAGTTCATAGAAGAATAACAGTAAAGGAGAAATCATCTTATGACGGATTCCGCGTTTTATGCCATTGCAGCCGCGTTTGCGATAGCTGTTTCGACCCTCGGTCCCGCCCTCGGTCAGGGCAAGGCGGCGAGGGCGGCGCTTGAGAGCATCGCCCGTCAGCCGGAGGCGGCGAAGGATATTCGTTCGACGCTGCTGCTTTCGCTCGCGCTGATGGAGGCGCTGACCATTTACGGTCTGCTCATCGCGTTCATGCTGGTGAACAAGATCAAGTGACGCTTACGGGCGAGGAAAATGTCAATCAAGATATCCGACATAATCTGGACGATAATATGCTTCGGGCTGTTCACGCTGGTCATCAACCTGCTGCTTCTGAAGCCCATGCTCCGGTTCATGGACGCGCGAAAGGAGAGGCTTGAAAAAGCCCGCGCGCGCAAGGCGGAGCTCGACGGGCTGATGGCGGAGGCGGACGAAAAGCGCGAGCTTCAAAACGCCGAGGAAAAACGGCTCCTCACGCAAAGCAGGAAGGAGCGGGTCAGCGCCGCCTCCGAGCAGGCAAAGCAGGAGCTTAAGGATTTCGAGGCGGAGCTTTTGCTGCGCGAAACCGAAGCCAAAGCCCGGATAGAAGCGTTCTCCCTTGAGACGGATAAAAAGCTCGGCGCCGCCATTGAAACGATGGCGGACGCTTATACGGATAAGCTCATTACGGGCGGATGGGGCTAAATGGAACTCGTTTATACATTGATAAACTTCCTCCTGCTTGCGGTGATCGTCTTCATCGCGCTGAGGAAGACCATAAAGAAGATATTCACCTCCCGTCGGGAAAGGATCAATACCGAGCTTGACGAGGCGGAGGCGCTCGAGCGCGCCTCGAAGGAGCTCGAAGAAGAGCTTGCCGCGCTTCCCGTCGATCAGGCGCCCTCCCCGCAGGCTGAGGAGCCCGAAGACGAGCTTGATTCCATTGCAAAGCAGCTTGCCGAAAAGAAGGCGCGGCTCACGGAAGCGAGCGAAAAACGTCTTGCGGGGCAGAAGCGCGACGCGATGCTCCTCTCCCGCGAGAAGGCGGTCAAAACGCTTTGCGAGCTGCTGCGCGTAAAGCTTTCGGAGGAGCCCAACGTCAGCGCGATAAGGAAATACGAGGGGGCTGTCGCCGATGAGATACTGAAGCGGATCGAGCTCACTCCCGGCGATATGTGCTACCTCATGCATCACGACGTGCTGTACGTCACGCTTTCGAGCGCCTTCCCGCTTGACGCCGGGATAGTATCGCGCATCGGCGAAAAAACCGGCGCGCTGCTCGAAAAGGTGGGCGGCAAGCAATCCTATTGGGTGAAGACAGATCCCGAGCTTATCGGCGGACTTCGCCTGAGGATCGGCGACACGGTTTACGACTGCACCGTCAAAAACAGGCTTTATCATCTGGAGCGCGATCTTGCGAAGCTCCCGCTTGACGAGAACGCGGACGCCGACTCCATCATAGCCGGGCTCATGGAGGGCATCGCCTCCGCCGAGCCGAGGATCGATGAATTCCAGCTCGGACGCGTGCTCTCCGTCTCGGACGGCATCTGCCGTCTCGACGGTCTTGCGGATATCATGTACGGCGAGGTCGTCGAATTCGAATGCGGCGAGCGCGGCATGATACTCGATATCGAGCCCGACCGCATCGGCTGCGTGGTGTTCGGCAAGTACGAGCATATCGAAACTCTGAGCCGCGTCAGGCGCGTCGGCAGGATGGCGAGCGTGCCCGTCGGCGACGAGCTTTTGGGCAGGGTCGTAGACCCCCTCGGCAGACCGATCGACGGACGCGACAGGATAAGGACCATGGAACGCCGCCCGATCGAGTTCAAGGCGGCAGGCATACCCGACAGGCGCTCCGTTTCGGAGCCCATGCATACGGGCGTTAAGGCGATAGACGCGCTCGTGCCGATCGGCAGAGGTCAGCGCGAGCTTATAATCGGCGACAGGCAGACGGGCAAATCCGCGCTCGCCATCGACGCGATAATTAACCAGAAGGGCAAAAACGTGCCCTGCATATACGTTGCGATAGGTCAGAAGGACTCCACCGTTGCGGAGATCTGCGAGAGGCTGAAAAAGAGCGGCGCGATGGAATACACCACCATCGTTTCCGCACCGGCTTCGAGCTCCGCCTCGATGCAGTACATAGCGCCCTTCGCAGGCGCCGCCATGAGCGAATACTTCATGTATTCCGGGCGGGACTGCCTCATAGTTTACGACGATCTTTCGAAGCACGCCGTCGCATACCGCGAGCTTTCGCTCCTTCTCCACCGCCCCTCCGGGCGCGAGGCGTATCCGGGCGACGTGTTCTATCTGCATTCCAGGCTGCTTGAAAGGGCTGCGCGCCTGTCCGAAGAGGCGGGCGGCGGCTCCGTGACCGCGCTGCCGCTCATAGAGACGCAGGCGGGCGATATCTCCGCCTATATCCCGACGAACGTCATCTCCATCACCGACGGTCAGGTGTTCCTCGACACGGATCTGTTCAACGAGGGACAGCGTCCCGCCGTCAACGTGGGGCTTTCGGTATCGAGGGTCGGCTCCGCCGCGCAGACGAAGCTGATGAAGCAGGTCTCCGGCAGGCTGAGGATGGAGCTTGCCCAGTACAGGGAGCTGGCGGCGTTCTCGCAGTTCGGGTCGGAGCTTGACGAAAGCTCCCGCCGCGTGCTCGAATCGGGCGTGACGATGATGCACGCGCTCCGTCAGAAGCGGTACGAGCCCCTGCCCGATCACAAGCAGGCGCTGCTCATCTACGCCGTATCGGAGGGCTTTGCCAAGGGCGTCGCCCCGGACGATATGGAGGATTTCGAGAAGAGGCTCTACGAGACATTTGACAGGGAGCATCCCGATATCATGTCCGTGCTTATGAAGGGCGACAAGATGCGTCCCGAGTTTGAGAGCAAGCTTAAGGCGGCGCTTGAAAAGTTCAGGGAGGAGTGCTGATGGCGACCCTGCGCGAGCTTAAAAAGAGGCTTAAAAGCACCGAGACCACCGGTCAGCTCGCAGGGGCGATGCGTACCGTCGCCACCGCGAAGTACTCCAAGGTGAGCGCGGCGCACAACGCCTGCACTCCGTATCTTGAGGCGCTCGCGGGGTGCGGCTCCGGCACGGCGCTTCCCCGCGGGGAGAAGGCGGGCGTGCCCGTTTACGTGCTTTTTTCCGGCAACCGAGGGCTTTGCGGCGGCTTTCATCACGAGCTTTTCGCGTTCCTTTCCGAAACGCTCAAGGGGGAAAGCGAATACGCGCTCGTCCCCTGCGGGAGGATGGCGGCGGAATACTGCCGCGAAAAGAAGCTCCCCGTTCTGAAGGAATTCTTCCCGGCAGACGTGCCGGATTTCACAGACGCAAAGGCGCTTGCCTCGTTCCTCACGGAGCTTTACCGGTCGGGCGGGGCGAACTCGATCGATTTCGTCTATCAGCGGTTTTACAATATGCTCAGGCAGAAGCCGGAAAAGACCCGTTTCCTGCCCGAGGAAGGCGAAAACGCAGTCGACGGGGAGCTCATATTCTTCCCCGACAGGGAAACGGTCGAGAGCGAGCTTGCCCCATTGAGCCTCGCCGCCGGGTGCTATTCCGTGCTGCTCTCGTCCGCATCCGGCGCGCAGGCGGCTACGGTGATGGCGATGCGCTCCGCATACGACAACGCGGAGGCTTCCTCACGAAAGCTGAACGTGGAGATAAACCGATTAAGGCAGGCGGCGGTCACCTCAAGCGTGATCGAGACCGCATCGGATACAAGAAACGACTGATATTATAAGGAGTTTTTAATGGGCGCAAAGGGAATGATAACGCGCATAATCGGTCCGGTAGTGGACGTCACATTCGCGAACAGGGCGGACGTGCCGGAGATATTCAACGCGCTCGAGGTCGAGACGAAGACGGGACCTTTGCTTTTGGAGGTGCTTCAGCAGCTCGGCGAGGGCGACGTGCGCTGCATCACGATGCACTCCACCGAGGGACTTTCCCGCGGGATGGAGGCGGTCGATACCGGCGCTCCGCTCTCCGTGCCCGTCGGCGAGGCGACGCTCGGACGCATGATAGACGTCAGCGGCAAGCCCATCGACCGCGCGGGCGGGATCAGCGCGGAAAAGTACTGGCCGATACACCATTCCGCCCCCGCATTTACCGATATCGTCCCCTCCGGCGAGCTGCTGGAGACCGGCATAAAGGTCATTGACCTCATGACTCCCTACGCAAAGGGCTCGAAGATAGGTCTCTTCGGCGGCGCGGGAGTCGGCAAGACGGTGCTCATCATGGAGCTTATTAGGAATATCGCCTTCGAGCACGAGGGGTATTCCGTCTTCGCGGGAGTCGGCGAACGCTCGCGCGAGGGGTTCGATCTCTGGCAGGAGATGAAGCAGTCCGGCGTATTGAACAAGACGGCGCTCGTTTTCGGTCAGATGAACGAGCCGGCGGGCGCGCGCCTTCGCGTGCCGCTCGCGGGGCTGACCATCGCGGAGTATTTCCGCGAATCCTCGCACAAGAACGTGCTCCTTTTCATCGACAACATATTCAGGTTCACCCAGGCGGGCTCGGAGGTATCGGCGCTGCTCGGGCGAATGCCCTCCGCCGTCGGCTATCAGCCCACCCTCGCGAGCGAGATGGGCAAGCTGCAGGAGCGCATCGTTTCGACGAGGAACGGCTCCATAACCTCAGTACAGGCGATCTACGTGCCGGCGGACGACCTGACCGACCCCGCCCCCGCTACGACATTCACGCATCTTGACGCGACGACGGTGCTCTCGCGCCAGGTGGTGGAGCTGGGCATATACCCCGCCGTCGCGCCGCTTGAATCGGGCTCGAGATTCCTCGCACCGGAGGTGGTCGGCGACAGGCATTACAGGACCGCGAAGGAGGTCCAGCGCATACTCCAGCGCTATAATGAGCTGCATGACATAATCGCGATACTCGGCATGGATGAGCTCTCGCCCGAGGACAGGCGCACCGTGCGCCGCGCAAGGAAGGCGCAAAGGTTCATGAGCCAGCCCTTCCACGTTGCGGAGGGGTTCACGGGCATGCCGGGCAAATTCGTGCGGCTCGAGGACACCATAAAGGGCTTTGAGGCGATACTCTCCGGCGACTGCGACGAGATACCGGAGCAGCTCTTCATGATGGCGGGCGGCATCGACGACGTGTTCGCCGCGTGGAAAGCGCAGGAAGGCAGCGTATGAACGGCGTGAAGCTCATCGTTATCACGCCCCGGGGAGAGGCGGCTGACGTCGGCTGCGAATCGGTGACCGTGTTCTGCCGCGACGGCATAAACGGCGAAAACGGCGGCAGCATCGGCATCATGCGCGGGTTCCTCCCCTCCCTCATCGCGCTTAAAGAGGGCTCGCCCGTACGCGCCATGTCCGGCGGGAAGCCGGTCTACGAGGCGCGCGTTCAGGGCGGCTTCGCGAGCGTTAAGGACGATATCGTCACGGTCATGACCGAGGCGCTGACCGAATGACGTTTTTTACAACAGATTTTTACGGAGGTAAAGATAATGCCCTACTCCGGCAAAATGCAGCAGAATCACTATTACAGCGTATTCTTTGCTCCGCGCGGACGCGACAGGATGTACGATCTCGGTATGCAGATCGCGCAGATGTACCTTTCGCCCTATGATAAGCTGATCGGCATAATCGGCGAAGCGGGCTCCGGCAAAAGCATGCTCATAAAGGGTATGTTTCCCGGTTTGGAGCTCACGAACGACGACAACGGTGTCAATATGCGCCCGCTGCCCCTGCTCGATCAGGACGATTACGGCTTCTTCCACGCGCATACGTATCACGTGGACATCCGCTTTGAGTCGGCTTTCACCCAGCTTGGCGAGCTTGCGGAGGCGATAACGAAGGCGGTGAAGAACGGCAAGCGCGTTATCGTGGAGCATTTCGACCTCATATACCCCATGCTCAAATTCAACGCCAACCTTATGATAGGCGTGGGCGAGGAGGTCATTATCACAAGACCGACGATATTCGGTCCGCTCCCGTCCGAGCTGCACGAGAGGGTGGCAAAATCCGTCATCTACCGCCGCATGACCCATACCGCGGAGGATCTGTGCGAAATATTCCTGCCCGAGGAGGAATTCAAGCGCTGCCGCCACCGCGACATAAAGCACGGCTTCCTGCTGGCGTTCGACGGTAAACCGCCCGAGATAGACCTTATCGATCTTGAATTCAAGGTCGAGGAATGCATCGCAAAGGATCTTGATATCTCCTACGTGGACGAGGAGCACGTCAGGATAGGCAACATAATCCACCCCTGCACCGGCCCGCGCACGCACGTTGCGAGCACAGGCTGCATAGAGGGGTTCCGCCTCCTGCACCGCATAGTCTACGACCCGATCGAGCAGTGCTACCTCATCGCCGGCCGCGTCGGTCCCGGCGCCGGCGGCGACTCGATCGACGACGTGAATGATATCAGTTTGGAGTAAGCTGCGGACATATTAAAGGCACGGTACATCGTACCGTGCCTTTTGTTACGAAAAAATCAATGGTTTTCGACCCATTCGGCGTCTCTCAAGAGCTGTGCATGGACCTCGTTATATGCCATCTCGCCCGCGTCCTGCCAGGAGCGGCCCTCCGCCTTGTATCGGGCGGCAAGCGGCTTTAAGCTGCCCGTATAGAGCCCGTCGCCCGTTTCCCTGTCAAAGCCGATCACCGTAAAGCCCGCCGCGTCCTTGCGGAGAGAAAGCACGATCTCCTCGCCGACGCCCTCGCTTATACCGTCCGTGACGGCGGTGTACACGTAAAACCTTGCCTTAAGGATATCGTCCGTTTCATCCAGCACCTCAAGAATATGGGCGCTGTCCTTTTCGACCGATACGAGCGGCTTGAGTACACCGAGGCTGACCTGCTCCGCGTTGAGGAGGGCGTCAATGAAGAAGAGATCCGTATCCTCGTTTCGCTCCATTATATCGGCAAGCTCGCCAGCCTCGCCCGTTTTTCTGCCGAGCCAATAACGGTACATGAGCTCCGCCGCGGTCTCCTCCGCCGACAGGACCTCCGGCGTTATCTCCCCGCGGGCGTTTTCAAGCGCGGTCTGAATGAGGTTCAGCCTTACCTCCTTATCATCCCGGGACGCGGGAACCGCTTCAAGCGCTTCGAGCAGGCGATCGAGCCGATCGATCCTTTGATGCGGAGCTTCATTTCCAATGAAATGCTCGGCATATGCCAGATACCCGTTATCGGTCGGTATAAAGCCGGGGCAAACGCCGCTTTCGGGGACGGCGCCGAATACGGCTTCGTACCTTGAAACGTAAGCATCATGCTCTTTTGACTCTATATCAACGCTCTCGATGTGCATCCCCTCCGTGTTTTCCCATATACGCACGGTGCATTCCTCCGCGTTCGTTTTTGATCCGTCCTTTGAAACGAAGTCAAAAGCGACCCTCGCGGTATAGCGGAACGCCTTCTGTTCCGCGCTTATTTCGGCGATCTCGAGCCCAAGCGCGTTCGCATCGGCGGGGCGCGCTTCAAGAATCGCCGCGCGGTAATTAAGATATGCCGCGGCAAGAAAACTGCCGCGCCGTGTCAAGGCGTTTTCGCTGAAGCAGCGGGAAGCCGCGTCGTGGTCGCCGGCGGCAAGCGCGCGGAAGCCCTCTCCCACAAGTGAACCGATCCTTTCGCGGTCGGCGGCGTTCGCCGTTCTTTTGGGGCTGGCGGCGTAAACCAGACCGCTTAATCCCGGGATATCGGCTGCGAGGGCGGGACGCGAGCCGAACACCGCTCCCGCCGCGATAACGAGCGCCGCGAGTACTGCCGCCGCCGCGGCGAGGGGCTTCCAAACCCTGCGGACGCGTTTCGGCTCCGCGCGGTCCTTTGCCTTGAGCGCCGAAACTGTGTCCGTGATCATTCTTTCGTAGCTTTCCGGAGCTTCGGGAACAAAGTCCTCCGCGCATTTCTTTATGTTGGTATTATCCGTTCTCATTTCTTTTCTCCTTCAAAATATCGTTTGATGAGTTCTCTTGCGCGGGCAAGCCTGCTCATCACCGTGCCGCGCGGAACGCCCGTTATATCGGCTGTCTCGCTCGTTGAATAGCCGAGCTTATAGTAAAGCACGACCGCCTCGCGAAGTTCTTCGGGGAGGCTTCCGACGGCGCTGCCGAGATCGATGCTTTCCTCAACGTCCTTTCGCTCGCCCGGAATGTCCTCGTCAAGAACAGTGAAGCGCTTCCTCTTTCTCAAAAGAAGCAGACACTCGTTCCTGAGTATTTTGAACAGCCAGGGCTTGAGCTTTGCTTTGTTTTTAAGCTTCGGCAGATTGTCGAACGCCTTGATTACGGCATTGTGCACCGCGTCCTCCGCATCCTCGCGCGATTTTGTGATGCTGAAAGCATAGGCGAACAGGTCCCCACGCAATTCGATTATTCTGTTGAAAAACCAATCGGACTTATTACTGATCATAAAGACCGATCCTTCCATGAAAAATGACCGTCTTCCAAGGACGCCCGCGGCGCATCCCATTTCACGGTACCCATTATACCACGGAACCGACGATCACTCACGTCAGCGCCGTTCGATTATATGATGATCCCGGCGGCACTTTGATTCGGCGGCGGCACGCATTTTGCAAAATATATTTCAGTGGGATCGCGGCGGCATTTTTCTTCTGCGCGGACTTGAATAATCGCGCGGCAGGGAGTATAATTGAGTCAAGTATGTCAACTACATTTTTCGGAGGTAAACGATGCGCAGGAGTATGCTTTTTTTGCCGGGCAACACGCCTAATATGATAATAAACGGCGATGCGCTCGGCGCGGACAGCATAATATTGGATCTTGAGGACGCGGTCTCTCCCGATGAGAAGGACGCGGCAAGGCTGCTCGTCCGCAGCGCGATGCAGCGGATGGGCTTCAAGGGCGTTGAGGTGACGGTGAGGATCAACTCGATCGACACCGATTATTGGAAGAAGGATCTCGACGCGATAATCCCGTTAAAGCCCGATCTCATAATGCCGCCCAAGGCGGGCTGCGCGGAGGATATCCGCACCGTCGACGCCTATATCACGGAGGTTGAAAAGCGCTGCGGGATCGAGCCCGGCACGGTGCGCCTCATCCCGCTTATCGAGACGGCGCTCGGCGTGGAGAACGCCTTTAACATCGCCTCCGCCTGCCCGCGCGTTGCGGCGATATTCCTGGGCGGCGAGGACCTGACGGCAGATCTTCGCTGTAAGCGCACGAAGGCGGGGAACGAGATCGATTACGCGAGGAAGCGCCTCGTCGTTGCCGCGAGGGCGGCGGGAGTTGACGTTTACGACACCCCGTTTACCGACGTAAACGACGACGAAGGTATCGTTAAGGACGCGGAGTACGCGAAGAGCCTGGGCTTTACCGGCAAATCCGCCATCGCTCCGCGCCACGTAAAGGTGATAAACAGCGTGTTCAGCCCCACACAGAAGGACATCGATTACGCCAGGATGGTGTTCGAGGCGATAAGGATAGGCAAGGAGCAGGGCAAGGGCGCGGTATCGCTCCTCGGCAAAATGATAGACAAGCCCATCGTGGAGCGCGCAAGGCAGACTCTCGAGGCGGCCAAAGCATTGGGAATGGCAGGTGATATAGATGAATAAGCTCGCAGGCTCCATTGAAAAAGCGATAGTCGATTCCGGCTTGAAGAGCGGAATGACCATCTCGTTCCACCATCATTTGAGGAACGGCGACCACGTGCTCAACATGGTCATGGACGCGATAGCATCCCTTGGCATAAGGGACCTGACCGTTAACGCAAGCTCCCTTTTCGACGTGCATAAGCCCCTTGCGGAGCATATCAAAAACGGCGTCGTGAAGGAGATACTGACCGACTACATGTCCGCGGCGCTCGGCGGCTTTATCTCGGAGGGAAATATGGCTTGCCCCGTCAAGTTCCGCACGCACGGCGGCAGACCCTACGATATAATCAGGGGCGTCACGCCCATCGACGTCGCGTTCATTGCGGCGCCCGCCTCCGACGATATGGGCAACTGCACGGGCAAATTCGGCAGATCCGCCTGCGGCTCGCTGGGCTACGCCATGCCCGACGCGAAAAACGCGAAATACACCGTTGTCATCACCGATGAGCTTCACCCCTACCCGCTGACCGGCTGGTCCATACCCGAAACGGACGTCGACGCGGTGGTGAAGGTGGATTCCATCGGCGATCCCGCCGGCATAGTTTCCGGCACGACCAAGATCACGCGCGACCCCGTTGGTCTTTCGATGGCGCAGACTGCCGTCGACGTTATCAGGGCGAGCGGGCTTCTGAAGGAAGGCTTCAGCTTCCAGACCGGCGCGGGCGGCGCTTCGCTTGCGGCGGCGAAATTCCTGAAGGACGTTATGGTCAAGGAGGGTATCCGCGGCAGCTTCGGTCTCGGCGGAATAACCGGGTATCTTGTGGATATGCTTAACGAGGGCTGCTTCGAGTCCCTTATGGACGTGCAGTGCTTCGATCTGAAGGCGGTCGAGTCGATAAGGTCGAACCCCCGCCACACGGAGATTTCCGCCGATCAGTACGCCTCCCCCGGAGCGAAGAGCGCCGTCGTCGACAATCTTGACGTGGTTATCCTCGGCGCGACGGAGATCGACGTGGACTTCAACGTGAACGTGCACACCGATTCCAACGGGCGCATCATGGGCGGCTCCGGCGGGCACAGCGACACCGCCGCAGGCGCGAAGCTCGCCATGGTCATCGCGCCGCTTTCGAGGGCGAGGCTGCCCATAGTTACCGACAGGGTGACCTGCGTCTCCACCCCCGGGTCTTCGATCGACCTGATCGTTACCCAGAAGGGCGTCGCGGTCAATCCCAAGGATGAGGAGCTGCGCCTAAGGCTCAAGGATGCCGGCATCAACGTGATGGATATCCGCGAGCTCAAGGAGCTTGCCGAGAGGATCAGCGGCGTGCCCGAGAAGCCCCGCTTCGGCGAGAGGATCGTTGCGGACATCGTTTACCGCGACGGGAACGTGATAGATCATATCAGGGAGGTCGCCAAATGAGAGAGATAAACGCCGACTTAATACGCGATAACGTAGCAAAGCTTGCGATAGAGGCAAACTGCATCCTCCCCTGCGATATCAAGAAGCGCATCGAGGAAGCGCGCGCGAACGAGCCCTGGCCCACCGCGGAAGGGATATTGGACAAGATAATCGAGAATTACGGCATTGCCGAAAGGGACTGCGTGCCCATCTGTCAGGATACGGGCGTATGCTGCGTCTTCCTTAAAATCGGTCAGGACGTGCATATCACGGGCGATCTTGCCGCCGCCGTCAACGAGGGCGTGCGCCGCGGGTACGGCGAGGGGTATTTGAGGAAGTCCGTCGTGAAGGATCCCCTGCGCCGCGTCAACACGGGCGACAATACCCCGGCAATGCTCTATACCGAGATAGTCCCCGGCGATAAGGTGGAGCTCACCGTCGCGCCGAAGGGCTTCGGCAGCGAGAACATGAGCCGTCTTGCAATGCTCAAGCCCTCCGACGGAATCGAGGGCGTTAAGGCGTTCATATTAAAGACCGTTGAGGAAGCCGGTCCCAACCCCTGCCCGCCCATCGTCGTGGGCGTGGGCATCGGCGGCACTTTCGACAAGGCGGCGTATCTTGCGAAGAAGGCGCTGATGCGTTCCACGGATGAGAGAAACAGCGATGAATTCTACTCCGAATTGGAGAAAGAGCTCCTTGAAAAGATCAATTCGCTGGGCGTCGGACCGCAGGGCTTCGGCGGAAGGACCACCGCACTTGCGGTAAATATCGAGTGGATGCCCACGCATATCGCGGGGCTGCCCGTCGCCGTGAACATCAACTGCCACGTGACGAGGCATAAGACCGTCATTCTGTAAGGGGGTACATCATGGAAAAACGAATTCAGCTTCCCATCACCCGCGAGACGGCGAGGACAATAAAAGCGGGCGAGGCGTGCCTTCTTTCCGGCGTGATCTACACCGCGAGGGACGCCGCGCACAAGCGCCTTGTGGAGCTTGTAGATAAGGGCGAGCCCCTTCCCTTTGACATTAAGGACGCGACGATCTATTACGTCGGTCCCACTCCGGCAAAGCCCGGCAAGGTGATCGGCTCCGCCGGTCCCACCACGAGCTACCGCATGGACGCGTACTCCCCCACCCTTATCAGGGAGGGCGAGACGGGCATGATCGGCAAGGGCAAGCGCTCCGATGAGGTCGTCGCCGCCATGAAGGAATACGGCGCGGTGTATTTCGCCGCGATCGGCGGCGCGGGCGCGCTGCTCTCCAGCTGTATCAAAAAGGCCGAGATAGTCTGCTACGAGGATCTCGGCGCGGAGGCGGTAAGAAGGCTTGAGGTTGAGGATCTCCCCGTTGTCGCGGTCATCGACGCGGAGGGCAACAACCTTTATGCGAACGGCAGGAAGGCGTACCTTGAGAGCATAAAGGACTGATATTAAGAATTAAACCGGCACGGGTTTGGGCGCATCCGCACAATGATAAACAGCCTCAAAAGGTATCATTTTGAGACGCTTCGCGGTTTTCAGCCGACAAACAAAACAAAGAACCGAGGATGGATCTCCATCCCCGGTTTTTTCATTGTCCTATTCGTTTTCTCGGCAGAAAACCCGATCCTCCTTATGCGGACGCACCCTTTCGCGCCGGTTTTTCATTACCGGGCTTTGCCGGGGTGGAGCCGACGTAATAGATCGTCGCGTCCTTAATGTCAAAGGAAAGGGGATAGCCCTTTCCTTTGCCGGTTACATTCACATATTCGCCTTTGCGGCGGCGTAAGCCAGGATACGCTGCATCTCGTTATAAACGATCATGTAGCCCTCGTCGACGCCCATACCGGGCTTTGCAAGGATCTGGTCGGGACGGGTCGCCATAGCGCACTGTACGCAGACCTGCGCGGAACGGTCGGTCTCGTTGCAGGTGCCGCCCTGGTAAGCGCCGATGCCGCGCTCCTTGCAGTAGAGCACCGCCTCAATGGTGTTGTTGATGCCGCCGAGGTCGGGGGTCTTTATCTGGACCATGTGACCCGCCTTGTTGTCGGCAAAGTACTTGATATCCTCAAGGGTGTTGCACCACTCGTCGGCGACTATCTCAACGTTGATGCCGCGGTCGTCAAGCTCCTTGGTGATCGCCTTCAAAGCGAGCATCTGCTTCTCGCGGTCCTCAACGTCCATGGGACCTTCGATGCGCAGATGGAAGGGCTTAGCCGCCTCCTCAAGGGTCTTGAGGTAATCCGCCATCGCCTTATAGTTGTCGTTGCCGAAGGCGGCGCCGATGGTACCGTACACGTCGATGTGGAAGATGGGGTTGTAATCCTCGCTCGTCCTGAGCTGGAGAACGCGGTCACGGAGCCACTTGACGTACTCGAGGAGCTTTTCGCCGTGCTCGCCGAGCTTGGTCTT
>DGHD01000041.1 GCA_002392505.1 Christensenella sp. UBA3857
CGACGGCTTCGGCGACTGCCTGCCCGCCTGCCCCGCCGGCGCGATCACATTCGAGGAGCGCGAGGCTCCCGAGTACGACGAGGCGGCTGTAAAGAAAGCGAAGGAGGAAAAGAAGATGGAAATGAAACACGAACACCATGAGGTCGGCTGCCCGGGCTCCCGTATGATGCATTTCAAAAGAGAGGAAGACAAGCAGCTTGGGACGGCAAGGATGGGCTCGTCCGTTCTCGCAGGGAAAGCAGCTTCGCAGCTTGAGCAGTGGCCCTGCCAGATAAAGCTCGTGCCGACGCAGGCTCCGTTCTTTGACGGCGCAAAGCTCCTCATCGCCGCCGACTGCACCGCTTACGCCTACGCCAACATGCATGAGGACTTCATGCGCGGCAAGGTGACGATAATCGGCTGTCCGAAGCTCGACGCGGTCGATTACACCGAGAAGCTTACCGCCATCATCCGCGATAACGATATCAAGTCCGTGACCATAGTCCGCATGGAGGTCCCCTGCTGCGGCGGCATACAGCGCGCCGCAGAGAACGCCCTTAAAGCAAGCGGCAAGTTCATCCCCTGGCAGGTTGTCACCATCTCGCGCGACGGAAGGATATTGGACTGAAAAGGCAAAGACGCCGCGAAGCTGAAAAAAACCGGCGATAAAACGGGGCTGTACCCTTCGGATACAGTCCCGTTGTTTTTGGGATATTTCGTTTTTCCGCATGAGCGGCAAGGCGTCCTTGGGCGCATCCGCCCTTTTTGATCATGCGGTCAGTTCGCGCTGCCTGAGTAGTACTCTTCTGCGAAGCGGTAGAACTCCGCTGTGTCTATGTTATAATCCTCCGGCACGTCGTACATGACCGTGTCTACAAGCCTGTCCACCATTTCCTTCAGCTCGCTTTCGCTCATCTCCGGCTCCGCGTATTTGTCGACGTACATCTTCGTGAGGTAATCATAGATGGGGTAATAGAACTCCTGCTCCCTCTCGTAATCGTCGTTCGACCAGTCGCTGCGCTGTTCCTCTATCAGCTTCATGACCGCCATCGCATAGTTGGTGTTGCCGTTCTGCTCGTCGAGCATATGCGCGAAGTAGGTGAGGCTGTGATTGATATAATCCGAAAGCTCGTACCCCTCAAGGCAGTCTGTCAGCACGAGGAACATATTGCTCTGCAGCTGATATGCTATGTCCCTCTCCTCATAATCGAAAAGGCTGACTGTGAATATCGAATTGAGCGCCTCCTCCGGGATGATGCAGCATTCTATCGAGATATCGATATCAAGGTTGGTTTTATCCACAGTGCGCGAGACTGTACGCGCGACGTGACTCAGCTCATGCATTATTACCTGATATTCCCACGTGCCGGGTTTGTACTCGTAACCCTTGGGCACGTAGATCTTGTTTTCGGTTCGCACGTAGCATCCGTACGCGTCGATCGACATCGTATGCAGGGCAAGTTCAAACTCGTCGCATTCCTGGATCTCAATCGTCCGGATATTATAATCGAACGGTCTCAGATCGGCTTCCGGATACTTGGCCGCCACGGAGTTTACGTACTTGCGCATGAGCGCTTTATACTGCTCGGGTATGGCGTGATTCCCGTCGATATGGGCGATGCATTCCTCCGCCGTGACGGAGGGGTAGTCAAAGAACAGATCGAGATATTCGGAGTCGCAGATATGAAGATACCGCTTGCCGAGCAGCTCGTAATCTTCATACGTATCGACCTCGAGCGGCTCCTCCAGGTCGGCAACGACAAAATCGAGCTCCGGCGGGGAACCGTCGGAAGGCTCGTCGGAATAAGCGCTTTCGGTATCGAAATACGAACCGCCGTTTGAGGACGAATGACCGAAGAGCGTGTCGCTGATGATGCAGCCGGAGTTCAATGCACAAACGAACACGAGCATGACCGCAATAAGCGCCGGGAAGGCTCTTTTTATTAGCCGAGCTGCGTTTTTTTGCATGAGGATCTCCTTTCCCGCGGAGGCGTTCTTCTTTTCGTTGAAATTAACTATACCACGAACGGAGACCACAATCAACAGCCGCTTTCTCCCCCGCCGCGAGCCCGGCATCGATCGGCCGCCGGTCGTAAGGAGCGGCGCATATCACACCTTGCGATCCAGTATCCGATACACGAGCTCCATATCGAGACCGCCGCGGACGGCGTCGGCAAGCTTATCGTACTGGGCTTCCTTATAGGCTTTGGGGTCGAAGGAGCCGAGAGAACCGGGATCGGCGCCCTTTCTATCGCAGAGCGCGCGGAGCATGGCTTCGGCGATCCCCGCGGAATCGAATATGCCGTGGACGTAGCTTCCGTAAACGCCGCCGTTCGAAATGACTGCGGGAAGCGCGCCGCTCCTGCCCATGTGGATCTCGTAGCCTTCGTAAGACAAGCCGTTGAGCACGGAGAAAATGCCGTTAATATCGCTGAAAACGCCGTGCGTCCGGCGCTGGACCTTTTCGCCCTCGAAGACCGTTTCGATGGGCAGAAGTCCCATTCCTGCGATCTCGCTTATGCCGGAAGCCTCCACGCCGGCGGGATCCGAGATGCGTTCGCCGAGCATCTGATACCCGCCGCAGACGCCGAATACGGGCGTATCGCGCGAGGCGAGCTGCTTGATCCTCGCCTCAAGCCCGCTTTCGCGCAGCCAGACGAGGTCGGAGATCGTGCTCTTGGTGCCGGGGATCACGATAAGATCCGGCTCGCCGAGATCCGCGGGCTTTGTGATATAGCGCACGGAGACGTTCTCAAAGCGCTCGAAGGGAGCGAGATCGGTGAAATTCGATATCCGCGGGAGCTTTATCACGGCGACGTCGACGAGCCTTGCAGAGGTGTTCTTCGTAAAGCGCTCCGACAGGCTGTCCTCGTCGTCGATATCCACCCGGACGTAGGGCACAACGCCCGCGACGGGCACGCCGCAGAGCTTTTCGAGCATGTCGAGCCCGGGCTCGAGTATCTTCCTGTCGCCGCGGAATTTGTTGACCACCGTGCCCTTTATGCGCGCGCGTTCGTCGGGCTCGAGCAGAGCGACGGTGCCGTATAGCTGGGCGAATACGCCGCCGCGGTCTATGTCTCCGACGAGCAGCACGGGCGCGTCGACCATTTTCGCAAGACCCATATTGACGATATCCTCCGCCTTGAGATTGATCTCGGCGGGGCTGCCCGCGCCCTCTATGACTATTATATCGTTCTCCGCCGCAAGCGAGTCATACGCCTCCATCACGGCGGGGATAAGCTCGCGCTTTCTTTTATAATACTCCATCGCGCGCATATTGCCGATGGGTCTCCCGTTCACTATGACCTGGGAGCCCACGTCGGTGGTGGGCTTCAGGAGTATCGGGTTCATGCGCACGTCGGGTTCCGTGCCCGCCGCCTCCGCCTGGACTACCTGCGCTCTGCCCATCTCGAAGCCGTCCCTTGTGATAAAGGAATTGAGCGCCATGTTCTGGCTCTTGAAGGGCGCGACCTTATACCCGTCCTGCCTGAAAATGCGGCAGAGACCCGCCGCGAGAAGGCTCTTGCCGGCGTTCGACATCGTGCCCTGTATCATTATGTTCTTTGCCATCTCAACACCTCCGATATCGCTTCGATGAGCCGGTCGTTTTCCCCGGGGAGCTTCACGGCGACGCGGTAAAAGCCTTCCGGAAGCCCGTTAAAATTCGCGCAGCTCCTTATCTTTATGCCCCTCTCAAGCAGGCGTTCGTCAAGCCCGGGGCTTCCCTTTATAAGCAGGAAATTCACGTTGGAATCGAACACCTTGAATCCGAGCGTTTCAAGCGCCTTTGCCATGCGCGGGCGCTCTTTTTGTATGAGCAGACGGGTCTTTTTAAGGAACGCGGTTTCCGAAAGCGCCGCGATCCCCGCCTTCTGCGCGGCGGTCGAGATATTCCACGGCTGAACGGCGCGGGACATCCGGGCAAGAAGCTCCGCGTCGGCGCTGAGGCAGTATCCGAGCCTGAGCCCCGCCATGCCGTAGCCCTTTGTGAACGCCTTGAGAATTATTACGTTGGGGTATTCTTTAAGCTTTGGGACGAAGCTCGTCGGCTCGTCCGCAAGATCCATGAAGCACTCGTCGAGGAACAGGCGGCAGCCGGTCTCGCGGCACTTTTTCGCCGCTTCCTCGATAAGCTCCGCCTCCGCCCGGACCCCCGTCGGGTTGTTCGGATCGCAGAGGAACAAGGCTTCGGGCTTCGTTTCCTCGATGAAATCGATGATATCCCGCGTCAGGCGGAAGCGATCGGTCTCCTTAAGATAAAACCTTTTTATATCCGCCCCCGCGAGCGGCAGGGTGTATTCGGCGAAGGTCGGAGCAAGCTCGGCGGCTCTTGCCGGTCTCCGGGCGAACGCGAAGGAGTAGATCAGCTCCGCCGCGCCCGCGCCGCAGAGGACGTATTCCTTCGGGACGCGCTCGTGCTTCGCGATCGCGGAAACGAGCTCACGGCAGTAGGGATCGGGGTATAAAGAGAGGTCGTCCAGGCACGAAGCGACCGCCGCCTTTACCCCGTCGGGAGTGCCGAAGGGGTTGGTGTTGGCGGAAAAATCGAGCTCGATATTCCCCTCATATACGTCCCCGCCGTGGGGATTTTCGGTTTTATAAAGCATTTATCAGCACCAGTACGGCAAGCCTCAGCCCGCCGAAAACGATCAGCGCAAGGAACGCCGTCATGAACATTATGCGGTTTGCGCGAGAAATGTCCCGCGGCTCGATCTCACGAAGGGGATCGCCTATGAACTCCTTTTTGTGGAGCACGCCGTGATAGTACGCGTCCCCTGCGAGGCGAAGCCCCGTCAGCCCCGCCATAACGGACTCGGTCTGCGCGGAATTGGGGCTCGCATGCTTGTAACGGTCGCGGCGGAATATCCGGGCCCCGTTTTTCAGGCTGAAGCCGAGCATGCCTCCGCCAAGCAGCATAAGTATTGCGGACACCCTCGCAGGGGTGAAATTGAATACGTCGTCGAGCTTCGCCGGAACGAGCCCGAAATGCTTATACGGGGGCTCCGTGTAGCCGAGCATCGAATCCATCGTATTGACCGCCTTGTAGAGCATGCCCATGGGACCGCCGCCTATCGCAAGGAATATGAGCGGCGCGATCACGCCGTCGGAGGTGTTTTCCGCCACGGTCTCGACCGCGGCGCGGGCGACGGCTTTTTCGTCAAGCCCGGCGGTATCGCGTCCGACTATCATGGAGACCGCCCGGCGCGACGCCGCGATATCGCCCGTATCAAGGGCTTTTTTCACCTTCATGCTCTCACGGCATAGCGATCTTGCGGCGAGGCACTGCCAGCACATGACGCTCTCGACGCCGAAGCCGAGCCATTTCGAAAAATGATAGCAGAGCATCAGTATCGCCGCCGGGACGATAAACGAGAGCGACGCGACGATCGCCCACAGCACGAAGCCCGCGGCGTTCTCCCCACGCTTCGTCTTGTGAAATACGCGGCGAAGGAGCTTTTCGAGCGCGGAAATAAGCTTCCCCATAAGCACCACGGGATGCGGCACGAAATGCGGATCGCCTATCGCCAGGTCTATGAGCGCCCCCAAGAGGAGCGCGTAAAGCGACCAATACCCGAACATTAGTTTTGCAGAGTGAAGATATAGACCGGGTTCTGCCCGATCATGAGGTTATAGTCCCCCGCCCTGCGCGCCTTGGATACGTTAAGGCAGACGACCTCCGTCTCGGCGAAGCCCGTTTCCTTCATTATCGCGCAAAGCTCTGCTGCGGTCTCCAGCGAGATCGCCGCGGCGACTATGCGGCAGCGCGGGTTTTTATCGAGAATGAGCGAAACGATCCCGCGCATATTGCCGGAGCTGCCGCCGATAAAGGCGTGCGTCGGCGCGGGGAGCCCGCTCAAGGCTTCGGGAGCTTCGCCCTCCGTTACCGATACGTTTTTGATACCGAACTTCGATACGTTCTCTTTAAGAAGCTCGACCGCCTCGGGCTTTTTCTCGACGGCATACACACTGCCGCGGGGCGAGGAAAGCGCCGCTTCGACGGTCACGGAGCCCGTGCCCGCGCCGATATCCCAGCAAACGGAATCGGCGTTGAGGCGGAGCTTCGCCATTACCACCGCGCGCACCTCGGACTTGGTCATGGGCACGACGGGCTTGTCCGCGGGATTCCTTAAGAACGCCTCATCGGGAAGCCCCGGGGCGGCGCTTTCGGGAGCGGAGTTTTCGATAAGCACTGCGGAGAGCGGATCGAATTTCCTGCCCGCCATTTCTGCGGCGGAGCCGCCGGTTATGCGCTCGTCCCCATAGCCGAGCCTTTCGCCTACGGTGACTTTTGTTTCGTAAAGCCCCGCTTCGTTCAGTTCGTCAATGAGCCTGCCGGCGCCGTTATCTCCGCCGACGAGCGCGAAAACGAGCCTGTTCCGACGGACGGCGGGGACGATCCCCGCGTCCCGCCCGTGCAGGCTGACGGAAACGGCGTCCTCATACGAGGCGCCCGTCTTTGCACAGAGGTAAGCCAGAGAGCTCACCCCGGGGATCACGGTCAGTTCGCAGAAATCGAGCTTCGGGACGAGCTTTTTCGCCCCGCTGTAAAAGCCGACGTCGCCGCTCATCAATACGGCGAAGCGGGAGATCTCCTTATGTTCCCTGATGAAATCGACGATCGCATCGGGCGAGACCGCCTCGAACGAAATCTGATCGGGGCGCGCGGAGCCTATCATACGCTTTGCGCCTATGAGACATTCGGCGTTGAGCACCGCCTCGCTTGCCTCTATCGTCATGCCGCGCTTTTCGCCGGGACCTATCCCTACGACGGCGACCTTCGGACGGGAGGTGAAGCCGAAGCGCTTTTCAAGAAGCTCCAGCGTTTCGCCGAAGGAGCTGCCGAGAGCGCCGCTCTCCGGACGTCCTATCACGATCAGCTTCGCGCCAGCCTTCATCGCGGCGAGCGCCTTCTCCTCAAAGCCGCCCGCCTTACCGGAATCCTTCGTTACGACGTAGGCGGCGTTCACAGACTTTATCATGGCGGCGTTCATCCCGACGGAGAACGGGCCCTGCATCGCGAGTATGTGGGAGGGCTTGAGTCCCGCCTCGCGGCAGGCAGAAATGGAGCTTTCGACAGGCAGTACGCGGGCGAAGGCGCGCTCGGCAAAATCCTCTGTCGAGGAGAACTCGCAAAGCTCCTTCGAGCCGGTCGTAAGCAGTATGTTCCCGACCGTACCGTTGAGGTATTCGACGGCGGCTGCGGCGTCCGGCACGCAGACGGCGCTTTGGGGCGAGCCCGTACCGCCGCGCTCGAGGCGCAGATACTCCGTATTCGTATTGAGGCACGCCTGCATGAGATTCTCCGTGACGGCGGAGGCGTATGGATGCGTCGCATCGATGACGAGATCGAAGCGTTCGGAAGCGAACAGGTCCTCCATATGCGGCTCGTCCATGCGCCCGGTGAGCACGGTTATCCTTTCGGAGGGCTCTATGAGCTCTCCGCCGTACTCCGTAGCGGCGCAGGCGGTGATCAGGGCGTCCTGTTCCCTCAAGAATTCGACGAGCCGACGACCCTCGGTCGTGCCGGCAAAAACGCAGAGCTTATACATTGCGATACCCCCTTGGCGTTACCATATTTGAGTTTATCATTTTGGTTGAAGAATTGCCTATGAACACCGTCGAGAACATATCGGCGGGGAACGAGGCGAGCTCTGACAGGCTCATGAAAAAGCGCTCCTCGCCCTCGCGCCCGATATTGCGGGCGACGCCGCACACGCGGTCCCCGGGCAGTATTTTCATCAGTATTTCACAGGCTTTTTTCAAATGTTCGGGGCGGCCGTGGCTCGCGGGATTGTAGAGCGCGATCGAAAGATCCGCCTCCGCTGCCAAGGTGAGCCGCTTTTCAATGAGCGCCCATTCGGTGAGCCTGTCGGAAAGCGAAATGACGGCGAAATCATGCGTGAGAGGCGCGCCGAGGAGCGCCGCGCCGGAGCAGGCGGCGGTAAGACCGGGCACGACCTCGATATCGGGCTCGGCTTCCTCCCCGCGAAGCTCGAAGCAAAGCCCCGCCATGCCGTAGATGCCGCTGTCGCCGGAGCAGACGAGGGCGACGGTTTTTCCCTTTTTCGCCTCGTCCAAAGCCATTTGACAGCGCTCCGCCTCCCGCGTCATGGGCGTGACGAGGTATTCCTTATCGGGATATCGCCCGCGGACGAGATCGACGTACACGTGATAGCCGATTATCGCGTCCGCGCTTTTAAGCGCCTCGTCCGCGCGGACGGTCATGTTTTCGTAATTGCCGGGACCGATGCCCACAACGTAAAGCTTACTCAAATCGCACCTCCGTTTTTTCCAATGCCGCGGCGACGGTAACTCCGTTTGCCGCGGTCTTTCTTATTATCAGTTCGTCCGCGCATATCATCGCGGCCCTTTCGCACACGTTATCGACGCCCGTCACGCTTTTCACGAATTCGGACGGCGTGAAATCGCCTTTGACGGCGTCGAGCTCTTCGGCGGTATAAAAGCTTATCGGAAGCCCGTTTTCGCGGCAGTATTCCTTAAGCCCCGCCTCGTCCTTTTTGAGGTCGATCGATGCGGCGGACTTCACCGCTTTGGGGTCGATACCGTTTTCCGCAAGCGCCGAGCCGACGGCGTTTGCGATCGCTTCCTTCGGCGTTCCCCTGCGGCAGCCTATGCCGAGCGTTACGCATTTCGGGATGAGGCGAAGCGTGCGTTCGAACGGCTCATCCGTGCGGTATGTGAAACAGATCCCCGTCCCGCCTTCGCCGGTCCTGAGCCCCGCGGGGAGCTCTCCCTTTACGTAAAAATCGCTCTTTATGGGGACGTCCCCCTCCAGCACCGCCGCGGAGACCTCCTTCGCCATGCCCATGTCGCTTATCGCGAAGCCATGCGTTTTTGCCCATGAATCAACGGAAAAACGCCCGTTGGAATCGGTCGCGGTGGTTATGACGGGCACGGCGCCGATCGCCGCCGCAATACGCTCCGCAAGCGCGTTGGCGCCGCCCAGATGCCCCGAAAGCAGGGATATCACGAACCTGCCCGTCTCGTCCGAGACTATCACGGCGGGGTCGGTCGTTTTGCTCTTAACGTACGGCGCGACGCTCCTTACGGCGATGCCGCAGGAGGAGACGAAAACGAGCGCTTCGGATGTGCCGAACGCCTGCTCATACAAGGGCGCCGAGGGCTTGGGTATCGGCTGAAAACCTTCGCCCGCAAGCCTTTCGGCGGTGTAGAAGCGAAGCTCTCCTCCGAGTGCGCCGCCTATCCTGCGGGCGGTCTCGATCCCTTTTCTGCTGTATGCGAAAAGCGTTATCATTTTGCTTTCCTGAACTCCGTTGTGAATTCGGGGTGATAGAGATATGAGCGCAGGTACTCCTCCCCCATACAGCCGCCTACTATGATGAGGCTGGTCTTCTTCAAACCGTTCTCGGTCACGGTCCTGTGGAGCGTGCCGACGGTGCAGTGAAATATCCGCTCGTCCGGCCAGGTCGCCTTGTAGACGACCGCGGCGGGGGTATCCTCGCCATATCCGCCCTCGATCAATTCCTTCTGGAGCTTTTCTGTCAGCGAGGTCGAGAGGAACAGCACCATCGTCGCCCCGTGCGCGGCGAGGGATACGATGCTCTCCTTCTCCGGTACGGGCGTTTTGCCCGCGGCGCGCGTGATTATTACCGTCTGGCTGACGCCGGGAAGGGTGTATTCCGTCTTAAGCGACGCCGCCGCGCCGCAGAACGAGCTGACGCCCGGCGTGACGTCATATTCTATCCCGAGCTTCTGAAGCTCGTCGAACTGCTCCCTGACCGCGCCGTAGATCGAAGAATCGCCCGTGTGCAGGCGCACGGTGGTCTTGCCCGCTGCCTCGGCGTTTTTCATTATGTCTATGACTTCTTCGAGCGTCAGACGGGCGCTGTCGAATATCTCGCAGTCCTTTTTGCAGTATGAAAGCAGCTCCGGATTGACGAGCGAACCCGCCCATATCACCGTGTCCGCCTCGGCTAAAAGCCTCGCGCCGCGCACGGTAATAAGATCAGCGGCTCCCGAGCCTGCTCCGACAAAATGCACCATGGTCATTCCTCCTTGAAAAAAGTCAGATACCCGCGGGCGTTTTCGGTCTCCCCGAGTATCCCGTATTCCTTTGAAAACATTATCATTTCGACGCTCATTTCCTCACCGGCGCGGTGGGAAAGGTTCGCCTCAGCCCTTTTCGTCACGCCCTCGAGCGCGCGCCTTTCGAGCGCGGGATCCTTTTCCCGCATGAGGCGTATCGCCTCGTCGCAGGCGACGCAGCCGAGTATATCGGCAATAAGCTTCTTATCCGCCCCCGCCGCGCCCGCGTGGGCGGCGATTATCTCCATGCGGCAGTCGCCGTACTTCGAGTGGGTGTTCATCATGTTCCCCGCGAGCTTGACGAGCTTGCCGATATGCCCGATAAGGAGTATCCTCCTGAAGCCGAGCTCCCGGCAGATATCCAATGAATCGCCGATGAAATTCGAGGTCTGTACGGCGGTCTCGGGATCTAAGCCGAGCGAACTCCTTATGAACTCCGCGCCGTAATTGCCGGGGGTGAGCAGGGCGTTTTCGCACCCCAGCGCCCGCCTTTGGGAAAGCTCCGTGCGGATGGTGTCGACGAGCGCCTTTTCGCTCATCGGCTCGACAATGCCCGTCGTGCCGAGCACCGATATGCCGCCGACTATGCCGAGTCGGGGATTGAAGGTCTTTTTAGCAAGCTGCGCGCCCTCCGGTATGGAGATCACGACGTTAAGCCCTTCCCTGCAGTCGAAAAGCCTCATGACCTCCTCGACGTTCTCCCTTATCATGCTGCGCGGGACGGAGTTGATCGCGGCGTTGCCGACCGGCTGATCGAGCCCGGGCTTGGTGACTCTGCCCACTCCCTCGCCGCCGTCGATATGAACGCCCGGCTCGGGGCAGAGGCTTACCTTTGAATAGACGAGCGCGCCGTCCGTGATATCCGGATCGTCGCCCGCGTCCTTCCTGACCGCGCAGGAAACGGCGGCGTCGGTCGCTTCGATATCCTCGATATCGAGCTCGAGCGTGATGCCCTTCGGCGTTTCGAGCGTGATATGCTCCTTGCGCCTGCCGGAGAGCAGCATATACGCCGCCGCCTTCGAAGCCGCCGCCGCACATGAGCCGGTGGTGTAGCCGAGCCTTAATTTCTTTCCGTCCTGTATAATAAATTCGTTCATCTCGTTATCTGGTAAAGCATTGCGTTGACGATAGCCGCGGCGACGTTCGAGCCGCCCTTCCTGCCGCGCGCCACGATGTGCGGAACGGAGGATGCGATAATGAGCTCCTTCGATTCGACGACGTTCACGAAGCCGACGGGCACGCCGATAATGAGCTTGGGCGCGAGCCTGCCCGCCTTAATAAGCTCGTCCAGCGCGATAAGCGCGGTCGGAGCGTTGCCTACGGCGAATATCAGCGGTTTTTCAAGCCCCGCCGCCTTTTCCATGGAGACTGCGGCGCGTGTGACGCCGCGCGCCCTGGCTTCTTGGGCAACGTCTTCGTCGCTCATGAAGCAGTGCACCTCTCCGCCGAGCTTCGCAAGGGTCGTTTTGCTGATGCCCGACTTTGCCATCTGCGTGTCGGTAACGATATCGCAGCCGTTTTTCAGGGCTTCGATGCCGATACTGACAGCGTGCTCCGAGAACACGAGGTTTTTCACGTACTCGAAATCGGCGGTCGTGTGGATGACGCGCTTTATCACGAGCTCGTTTTCGGGATCGAGCGCGACGCCCTCGCTTTCCAATATGCCCGAGATAATCTCGAAGCTGCGTTTTTCTATTTCCATGGGTCTTACAATCTCAAACACGGTGTTTCTCCTTCAGCATTGCTTCGTAAAAGCCCTTTGCAAAATCGGGGTTCGCGTAAAAATGTATGTGTGGATAGCCCGCCCAGAGCGTTTCGGACGCGTGCACGCAGGGCCAGCTCCTGCCGTCGGGCTTTTGCGCGGTGAAGCCGCTGCCGGGGTCCTCCGCGTCCCAATGATGGAACTCGTGCGCTCTGATCGCGCCGCCCTTTTTGCAGAGCATATTATCCTTTTCGGCGGTGAGCCGAACATAACCGAAGCGGGTCAGTCTGCCGTTGTCGAAGCTCCTTCCCTTTATGAAGCCGACCGCCGGGGATCCGCCGACGGACTCGGTAAGATACATGAACCCGCCGCACTCCGCGACGCAGGGAAGCCCGTTCGACAAAGCCCGCCCTATGCTTTCGCGCATGGAGACGTTGGCGGAAAGCCGCTCAGCGTAAAGCTCCGGATAGCCGCCGCCGAGGTACAGCCCATGCACGTTTTCGGGAAGCCGCGCGTCCGCGATCGGGCTGAAGGGAACGAGCTTTGCGCCCATCTCGCGAAGGAGATCGAGGCTGTCCTCATAATAGAAGCAGAACGCCCTGTCGCGCGCGACGGCGATCCGCACGGGCTCGCGCTTTTCAAATGAGATCGGGGTAAACTCAAGCTCCGGCGCGGATGCGGCGAGCGCGATAACGCCCTCAAGATCGAGGCTCTTCTCCGCCTGTTCGGCGAGGAGGCGCATCTTTGCCTTTATATCGGCGATCTCGTCCGCGGTGACAAGCCCCAGATGCCGGCTGCCTATCTCGCATTCCTTAATGTGCGGCATGAAGCCGAGGGGCTTTATGCCAAGGCGGGTCTCTATCTCCGGCGCGAGCGCGGAATACACCTTTTCGGTGCAGTTGTTGAGTATGACGCCTTTTATGAAGCTCTCGGGGATAAAGTCCGTAAAGCCCTTTATCTGCGCCAAAATCGAGAGTGACGCGCCCTTGGCGTTTACGGTGAGCACGACGGGCGTTTTCGTGATGCGGGCAAGGTCGTACGCGCTCGCCCTCACGGTCGTGAGACCGAGCCCGTCGTAATAGCCCATAACGCCCTCTATTACGGTGAGCTCCCTTCCCCCTCCGTTTTTTGCGAGCAGGAAGCGGAGCGTGTTTTCATCGAAAAAGAAGGTATCGAGGTTAACGGACGGCGCGCCGATGACGCTCCTGTGAAACATGGGGTCGATGTAATCGGGACCGCATTTCGCGCTCCCCGCATCAAGCCCCCGCTGCTTGAGCGCGGATAAAACGGCGCAGGTCACGGTAGTTTTGCCGCAGCCCGAGCCCGTGCCCGCGATCAGCACCCTGTTGATCTTTGCCTTTTGTTCACTCATTTTCGTATTCCGGGATCCTGTGATACTCTATCGGTTCGGCGCCCTCGAACCTGACCGCATAGCCCGTGCCGGTGCCGGGAGTGAACGCGAACCTGCCGTTGGGGTTGGGGAAGAGCTTTGCGAGCACTCCGCCTATCACGCCGCCGTGGGTGATCACGACCGCGTCCTCGCCCGCCTCGATTATGGGCTTAAGCGCCTCAAGCGCGCGGCGCGTCACCTGCTCGCCGCTTTCGCCTCCGGGACAGACGTTCTTTTCGTTATCGCCCGTGCACCATTCGATGAATTTGGGATCGTTCTTCAGCTCCTCGTACGAGCGCATCTCAAATTCACCGAGATCGATCTCCCTCATGCCGGGAAGCGCCTCGTGCGGGGTATCGCCGTAGAGCGCGGCAAAGGACTGCTCCGCGCGCTTCATACCGCTGGTGTAATGCTTTTTCACAGCGGGATAACCGCCTTTTTCGGCAAGCTCCCTAAGCTCCCTCTCGCTCTCGGCGGTGATGGGCAGATCGGTCGCGCCGTAATAGAGCCCCCGCTCCGTGCCCTCGGTCGCGCCGTGACGGATCAAATAAAGTATCATTTAAGCACCTCGCCGAGTCCCAGGAACACCCTCGTTACGGAGGAAGCCTCCGCCGCGAGCATTTTCAAAACCGCGCCGTGCGTTTCGCGCCAGAGCCTTTCGGCTGGGTCAGTCGGGACTATCCCGCAGCCTATCTCACGTGATATAACAACGGCGTTTTTTATATGCGGCAAAAGGCTTTTAACTGTCTCGTCCGGGGAGAAGCCCTCCGCCGCCGCGCTTTTAGTCAGCGCCTCAAGATGATAAAAACAGGCGCGCTCTTCTTCGGGGAAGCCCGCCGAAAGATCGAAAAGCGCCTCCTCCGAAAAGCCGTATTTCTTTACCGCGTAGGTCAGCTTTCCCTGATACGCGCCGCCGATTATCAATTTCATAACTACCCCACAAATACAAGCACTATTTGTCCAATGAACTCCCCCAGAGTGAGCGCGAAGCCGGAAATATCGCCGTTCATGCCGCCCAATTGCTTCTTCCCGTATAGGCAGAAGAGCCAGTAGCCCGCGGCCGCCGCCGCGGGAGCGAGGCCCGAAAGCCGCATGAATACTATGGGAAGCGCGACCGCCGCCGCAAGCATAACGCAGAGCGGTATTATGAGCCGTTTATCCCTCTTTCTCGAATACTGGCTCGTGCTCATGGGCTTTAGACCAAGCACCGCGACGCCTGCGCAGGCGCGCGTCGAAACCGGTATGAGCGCGAGAGGGATGAGCTTTGCAGCACTATACCACCATGAAGCGAGCACCATTATCGAGAAAACGATCAGAAGCCCCAATGAGATCACGGCGAACGAGCCCGTGTGCGGGTCCTTCAGTATCTTCTGCCGAGTTTCGAGATCGCGCCTTGAGAGCGCCGCGTCGCAGACGTCCATAAAGCCGTCGAGATGTATAAAGCCGGTCGTGATCCAAGGCACGGCCATGAGTATCGCCGCGATGATTCCCGCCCTCGGATAACCGAGGATCAGGCTCGTTAAATACGCCGCGAGCGCCCAAACGCCGCCGACGATAAGCCCCATCACGGGCAGGAAAACGAGCATTTTGTCGAGCGCTTTCTCGTCCCATTTTTTATACGGGCACGGCACGGCGAGGAACATCCCCCACGCCATGAAAAACGCGTGAAGCCATGCTTTCATTCGGGCAGACCTCCTTTGTAAAACTTGGGGATCCCGCAGGAGACTTCTGCGACGGTATCGAAATCCTCCGCAAGAGCGCGGAGTATCGCCGCGAGCCCCCTTCGGTAATCCTCGGTCATATCATCGTAAACCGCGCCGTCGCGGAAGACCTCGTCCGCGACGCAGACGAAATTGGCGCATTTTTCGCTCAGCGCGAGGAGCTCACGAAGCGCCCTTTCGGGAGCGGCGGGATCGAAGCAAGCGCCGAACATCTCGTTCGCAAGGAGCGCCGTCACGCTGTCGAAGAGCACGGCGGCGTTATCCGGCGGAAGCTCGCCCGCAAGCAGCTTTTTCCCGCGCTCGATAGTGACAAAGCCCATCCCGGCGCGGTCCGCGATATGCCTTTCGATGCGCTCGTCGTCCTCGCGGTCGGTCGGCTCCATGGTCGCCCAATAATATTTGGGTCCGCCGTCTGCGAGCTTTATTGCGATTTCCTGGGCGAGCGAAGATTTCCCGCTCTTCGATCCGCCAACAAGCAGTATCCTCATGCCTTGTAATTAAAATCCTTTACTTCATCGAGGTTTTTGAGATAGTCGTCATCTATCGCGGCTTCGTCGAACGTCGCCATGCCGTTCATGACGGCGCACGCCGCGCGCATCACCTGGAAGGCGATCGGGCAGCCGCTCCCCTCGCCGAGCCGCATATCGAGGAGCAGGAAGGGCTTTAAGCCGAGCTCCTTCGCCGCGAGCTTATACCCCGGCTCCTCCGAGGCGTGGGAGAGGAAAATAAAATCGCGCGCAGCCGGGCAGAGCCTTACCGCGCAGAGTGCGGCGACGACGGATATGAACCCGTCCGCTATGGCGGGGAGGCGGTATTTCGCACAGCCCAGATACGCGCCGGTCATCGCGGCGATATCGAGCCCGCCGACCTTCGATATTACGTCTATGGGATCGAGCGCGTCGGGAGCGTTTATGCGTATCGCCTCACGCACGACGTTTATCTTGTGCTCCAGCGCCTCGTCGTTAAGACCGCTGCCGCGTCCCGTGACGAGCTCCGCGTCCGCGCCGGTAAGCGCCGCGAGCACGGCGGCGGAGGTAGTGGTGTTGCCGATGCCCATCTCGCCGACGCCCATTGCGTCAAAGCCGTCGCGCTTCGCATTTTCAGCCGCCTCGACGCCGACGGAGACCGCAAAGAGCGCTTCCTCACGGGTCATGGCGGGACCGCGCAATATGCTGTTCGTGCCGCGGCGGAGCTTTTTCGTTATGAGTTCCTGTCGTTCGGGGGCGTTTATGCCTACGTCGTATACGCGGACCTCGTTCCCGAAGAATCCGGCAAGCGCGCTCATGCCCGTCTTATGCCACGTCATATTGACCGCCTGCTTGAGCGTGACGGACTGCGGCGTGACGGCGACGCCCTCGTTTACCACTCCGTTGTCCGCGGCGAATACCGCGACGAGGCATTTTTCGGGATCGTTCCTCACAGCGCCCGTTATCCCGGCGAGGCGTATCGAAATATCCTCGAGCCCGCCGAGGCTTCTGGGCGGCTTTGCAAGCTCGCTCTGGCGCCTGACCGCTTCCGTGATCGCATCCGGATACGCCGGCATTACGCCGCTTATAATGGTTTTCAATTCAGCGTCGGTCATTCAAAAAGCCTTTCCCGATAAGCCATTTTACGGAATCGATCGAGTCCATGTTCTCTATCGTGAAGGTCGCTTCGGGCGATAGACGCAGGACTTCGTTTATTATTCTTTCACAATCGATATCGCCTTCGCCAAGGGGAAGGTGAAGATCGTTTTCACCGTGATTGTTATGAAGATGAACGTGCTTGAGATGCTTTGCCTCCGGCGCGATCCAGCCGAGGGGAGGCGTTTCGGAGATATCGCAGTTCGCGTGCCCGATATCGAGGCACAGCCCCAGACGGGGATCGCCTACCCCCTCCGCTATCTCGACGAGCATTTCGGGACCCGGCTCCATCACGTTTTCAAGGGCGATAACGAGATCGTCGGGCGCTTCCTTCAAAAACTCCTTCCAGAAGCGGACGCTCTCCGAAACGTAATGCTCCGGAAAATAGACGTGCGGGATGTACCCGCCGTGGACGACCATGCGCTTAATGCCGAGGCGCGAAGCGAGCGCGGCGGACGCCTTATACCTTTCCTTTGTAAGCGCGCGCACCTTCGGATCTATCGCGCAGGGCGATATCTCCGCAAACGGCGCGTGAAACCACAGGCTCTCCGTTCTGCGCGTTTTTTCCATTGCGGCGGCGAGGTTTTCTTCAAGCCCGACGTCCATGCGCTGCGCCCAGCAGAAATCCGCGATCTCTATCCCGAGACCGTATTCGCGGGCGATACCCGCGGCGTTTTCATCTATTGTGGAAATGTGAAATCGGTTCATTATTCAAGCATTCCTCTTTCCTTTGCCAGCGCGATGAGCCGTCCGTTCGCCTCGTTCAGCGTGCCAACGGGCGCGCCGGCGTCGACGGCTTTTTCGCAGGAGAGCATCAGTTTTTTCGCCCTTTCGAAGAGCTCCTCCGCGATCGGCTCGAACGCGGGCGCCGTGACGCATTCCGCGGCAAGGCTTTTCGCCGCGCGCGCGTCGATATCGTTTTCAAATATTATCCCGGCGGCAAACGGCACGCGCTCCCTTTGGAGCCTTCTGAACACGGGTATGCCGAAGCCCGCGCCTGCGATCACGAATACCCCGGGCGCGCCCTCGGGTTTTTCGAGCTCAACGCTGCCGAGAACGGGATCGTAAGAGCCCTTTTCGAGATCGTAAAGCTCCTCGACGGGCACGGACCTCATCACCTCGTCCGGCGTGCCGAACGCGGCGACGGTCTCGCCCTTCACGCAGAGGAGCAGGTCGCTTGCCTTCGCCGCAAGGTCTATCTCATGCAGGCTCATTATAACGGTGACGCCGCGTTCGCGGGAAAGGCGGCGCAGTACGGAAAGAAGCTCCGTTTTGTACTTTATATCGAGGAACGCGGTCGGCTCGTCCAATATGAGAAGCTCCGGCTGCTGCGCGAGCGCGCGCGCCAATACGACGCGCTGCTTCTGCCCGTCGGAAAGCGTCATGAAATCGCGTTCGGAGAGGTCCTTTACGCTGACGAGTTCGAGCGCGTCGTCGACTATCCGCCTGTCCTCTAAAGTCAATTTGCCGACGGCGTTGGTGTAGGGATAGCGCCCGAGGGAGACTATCTCGCGCACGGTATAAAGCTCCGGACGGATGCGGTCGGTCAGCACGACCGCCTGCTTTTTCGCAAGCTCCTTAAAAGACATGGAGCGTATCTCGCTCCCGTCCACGGCGATGACGCCGCGTATCGACGCAAGCTGACGGGCGACGGTCTTCAATATGGTGGATTTGCCGGAGCCGTTCGGCCCGATGAGCGTGAGTATGCCGCCGCGCGAAAGGGCGATATCGATATCCCGTATCAGCGTTTTGCCGTTGTAGCCGACGGCAAGCCCGCTCGTTTTGAAAAACTCCGTCATGCCTCGCGCCTCCTTCTCGATATCATCATCCAGATGACGACCGGCGCGCCGAATATGCTCGTGACGGTGCCGATATTGAGATCCGTCGGGGATAAGACGGTCCTCGCTATAAGGTCGCATAAAACGCAGAACACCGCCCCCGCAAGGAACGCGGCGGGTATGACGAGCGCCGGCTTGGAGCTTTTCAAAAGCGTCCTCGTGATATGGGGAACGGCGATGCCTACGAACGAGATGGGTCCCGCGAGCGCGGTGACGCAGGCGGAGAGCAGGGACGAGAGAAGTATGAGCGCCAGACGGAAGGGTCTGACGGCGACGCCCATGCTTTTGGCGTAACCCTCGCCGAGGGCGTAGGCGCCCATGGGCTTTGAAAGGAGCCACGAGGCAATAACGGCGGGAACGCAGATAACGAGCGCCGTCAAGACGTGTTCCCAGCTCTTGCCGGAGAAGGTGCCCATCGACCAGTATTTTAAGTTGACGATATCCTGCTCGGAAGCGAACGTCACCGCCATATCGGTAACGGCGGAGCAGATATAGCCCACCATGATGCCCACGACGAGCAAAAGCTCCATGTTCTTTACCTTTTGAGAGAACAAAAGCACCACGGCGGTTATCAGGAGCGAGCCTATGAAGGCGGCGGCGACCATAACGGCGGGGCTCATCGTTATGCTGTCCGCCAAAAAGATCATGGTAATGCCGACTATCATTTTCGCGCCCGAAGAAATGCCCAGCACGAAGGGACCCGCTATGGGGTTCCTGAAAAAGCTCTGGAGCAAAAATCCCGATACCGCGAGCGCGCCGCCGAGTATCGCGGCAAGCAGCATCCTCGGTATGCGCAGGTCGAAAATGATCAAGCTCTCCGTGGAGGCGTCGCGTCCGTTTTTGAGAAGCGATAATATTTCGGCGGGTCTGAGCCTTACCGAGCCGATCGCGAGATTGAGCACGAGCGCGAGCAAAAGCATCGCGAACAGAAGGAGCATCACGGCGGCGAATCTTAAGCCGGACTTATTTGTTTTTCGTTCTTCCTTTTCCATTTTCCCCCGGCAATAAAAAAGAGCGGCAGTAAAAGGACCGCCGCATCCGAATTCATGCAAACGTATTCCCCCGCGCTTCGTACCTTCGGCGGGAGGCAGTGTCAAGCAGGTCTTCCGGCTCGCGCTTCACAGGTCACGGCGCGCCTTCTCAGGGTGCTCCCCCAATGGCCGATTTTCATCCTGCGCCGTTCCTCCGCGCTTACGGCGGCGGTTCCGCCCGGGTCTTTCACCCGGTTGTCTATTATCCCGCGGAAGCCTCCGTTTTCGGCGGGGCAAAGGCGGGCACTTGACGAAAGTATTGTTTCTATTATTTTATTCTCTGCGGCGGGCTTTGTCAAGACGGCGCCCGGGGCGGATCGACGCCGGAACAAATATATAGGCGCGGATCATTGACATTTTTCATGATCGGGAGTATGCTATCTGTAATCAAATAGATATTTGAGTGCTCGACAGGACCTTCGGGTCTTGCCGGGAGAATAGGGAATCCGGTCAGAATCCGGAACGGTACCGCCACTGTATTTGCGGAGCGCGCATGATAGACGAAAGTCGGCCATTGGGAAACTGAGAAGGCTTTCATGCGGGCGTTGATGCATAAGTCAGGAGACCTGCTTGGATATTGGAGGGTATGCTTCCCCGCGGGATACGGGGCGGCAGGCTTACGTTTGCTGCGTGAAAACGGTCGCGGCGGGTATCGACCCGCGGCGGCTTTTTGTTTCCCTCGATATCCTTTTGTCTGTTATTAAACGGGGCTTCGACCCCGATAACAATAGGAGGATCAAACATGAAAAAATTAGTTAAGATCATCTCTCTGGTTCTTGCTCTTTCGATGCTCTGCGGTCTTGCCGCCTGCGCGAAGAAGCCCCAGAAGACCGACAAAGAGCTTGCCGACGAAGTTGCCGCCCTTATCGACGCCATCTACGTTCAGGAACGCACCGATAAGACCGACGAGCAGTGCGCCGCCGCCAAGGAAGCTTGGGACGCTCTGACCGACGCTCAGAAGGAGCTTGTCGAGGGCGAAGAAGCGGATCCCGATTACTTCGGCCGCGACACCGGCGACGCCAAGAAGGACGATCCCAGGAACGCCGACGAGATCGGCGAGAAGGAGCTCCTCGTCGTTTCCTTCGGCACCTCGTTCAACGACAGCCGCTCCCTTGACATAAAGGGCATCGAGGACGCTATCGCAGCCGCCTTCCCCGAGTGGAGCGTACGCCGCGCCTTCACCGCGCAGATCATCATCAACCACGTTCAGGCGCGCGATAACGAGAAGATCGACAACATGGAGCAGGCGCTCGACCGCGCCGTCAAGAACGGCGTTAAGCTCCTTGTCATCCAGCCCACCCACCTTATGCACGGCGCCGAGTACGACGAGCTTAAGGCTGCCGCCGACAAGTACGCCGACAAGATCGAAAAGATCGTCATTGCCGAGCCTCTCCTCGGCGAAGTAGGCGCGGACGCTTCCGTTGTCAACAACGATAAGGAAGCCGTTGCCAAGGCCGTCGTCGCCGCCGCCGTTGCGGACGCCGGTTTTGCCTCCATCGAGGAAGCCGAAGCCGCCGGCACCGCTTTTGTGCTCATGGGTCACGGCACCTCCCACAATGCGAAGGTCAGCTATTCCCAGATGCAGGCGCAGATGAACGCCCTGGGCTACAAGAACGTATTCATCGGCACCGTTGAGGGCGAGCCCGAAGAGACCGCCTGCGAAGCCATTATCGAGACCGTTTCCGCCGCCGGCTACAAGAACGTCGTGCTGCGTCCTCTGATGGTCGTCGCCGGCGATCACGCCAACAACGACATGGCGGATCCCGAGGATGCCGAATCCTGGGTCTCTATGTTTACGGCTTCCGGCAAGTTCGAAAACGTCGATTGTCAGATCGCCGGCCTCGGCAGACTCGCGGATGTCCAGGCGATCTACGTCGCCCATACCCGCGCCGCTGTCGATTCCGTCAAATAAGCAAACGGATTTATGAATGCGAAAAAGAAGCTGCTTTTCGTCGTTCTGATCGCTGCGCTCTGCCTTCTGCTCGCTTCCTGCGGGCAGAAGGCGGAGGAAAAAGCGCCGATCCCGGACGGCGTGTATTCCGCTGATTTCAAAACAGACGGCAGCATGTTCCACGTGAACGAGGCATACGGCGGAAAAGGCGTCCTCACTGTGGCCGACGGAAAAATGACCATCCACGTCACCCTGCCGTCGAAAAACACCGTCAACCTGTACATCGGGACTGCCGAAGAGGCCCAAAAGACCGGCGCCGTGCTGCTCCAGCCCACGCTGGACACGGTGACCTATGATGACGGCGAGACCGAGGAGGTATACGGCTTCGACATCCCCGTCCCCTATCTGGACCGGGAGTTCGACTGCGCGCTCATCGGCACCAAGGGCAAATGGTACGACCATAAGGTCACGGTTTCCGATCCCCAGCCGAAGGAGGATGCCGCAAAGGCTGTGGAGGACGGCGAATACACCTGCGCCGTGACCCTCTCCGGCGGCAGCGGCCGCGCAAGCGTTGAAAGCCCCGCGAAGGTCGTCGTTCGGGAAGGGCGGGCGACTGCAGAGATCATCTGGTCCAGCAGCAATTACGCTTATATGACCGTGGGAGAGACGCAGTACGACCCGATCGGCACCGAGGGCAATTCCACCTTTGAGATCCCGATCAGCTTCGACGCCGACATCCCGGTCTCGGCGCTGACCACCGCGATGACCGAGCCCCATCTGATCGAATACACCCTGCACTTCGATTCCGCCACGCTGCAGGCCCGCTGAGCCCGCGCCGCCGTTGGTTTTAACAAAATAGAAACAGTTTTTTGCGGCTGCGGCATGGATTTTTTCGATGCGGTATGCTATACTGGTAACAGACCCCAAGAACCGTTTTATTATCGATCATAAGGAGGAGTTACCATGGCATTTCTGGACAAGCTGACCGCCGCCGCCAAAAGCGCGGGCGACAAGGCCAACGCCGCCATCGAGATCGGCAAGCTCAACATGAAGATCAAGAGCGAGACCGCCAGCATCGAGCAGTTCAAGGCGCAGATCGGCGACCTGCTGTGGGCCCAGTATCAGGCCGGCAGCGTCACCGATCCTCAGATCGTTGCCCTTTGCGAGAGCATCGCCGCCGCCAATACTACCATCGACGACCTGCAGGCCAAGATCGACCAGCTCAAGGTCGAGCCCGAAGCCGAGGCGGCTCCCGTGGAGCGGCACTGTCCCCAGTGCGGCGCCCCCGTGGCGCAGGACGCCCGTTTCTGCAACAGTTGCGGCGTCCGTCTGGAGTAAGAGAAGAAAGACAAAAAGAAAAAGACCGCTTGGGGCGGTCTTTTTTGTTTGCATCGCGCTCGGTCAGCTCTGCGACACGGTGAACAGGGAATAGAAGTAGCCCTTTTTGTCCATCAGCTCGTCAAAGCTGCCCTGCTCGGACACCGCGCCGTTTTTCAGC
>DGHD01000011.1 GCA_002392505.1 Christensenella sp. UBA3857
AGGGTGCATTCACTTAAGGAGATGCAGGTTTTCAGCCTGAAAAAAGTCAACGTATAAAAAGATATCCGGGGATAGCTCATATCCCCGGATTTTCTTTTTTATATCGGCTGAAAACCGCGAAGCGTCTCAAAAGAGGAGATTTTTGCGCCATGCAAGGCGAAAAGCGCAGTAATACTCGGAGAGTCTTTCGAGCATTTTCAACGCAGCAGGGCTCAAAAAGATACCTTTTGAGGCTGCATATCGTTAAGTGAATGCGCCCAAATCTCCTCCCTGTTTTTTTGCCCGAGGTTTTCCTACTTTTCCACAACTATAACCAAAGGTTTTCCACAAAAAAATAATTTTCCGGGCAAAATGGAGGCGGAAAGGGCTTTCGGACGATCGCGGAGCATTATGATTCAAAATTTGTTCAAAATTGACGCATTTGCTCTTGCATATTTTGATATAATATGCTATTATTTTATTAACAGAGGCATGCGCGTGTGCCTCGGTAAATATTTATAAGAGGTGAAATTTCCATGGAACAGAAAAACGATCGTCAGTTATTCGGCTGGATGAGCATCTTCTTCAATGCTTACGGTGTGCCCCAGTTTATGCGCGGCAAGACCAAGGACGGTATCCTTCATATCGTCTTCTCCATCATCAGCTGCGGCATCATGGCCATTGTCTACACGGTCAAGGGCATCATTGAGGGCGTTCGCGTTCTCAAGCAGACCGATGAGGAGTACATGGCGGAGAAGTATGCCGATACCGTCGAGGCGTAATCATCCGTAATTTCAAAAAGAAATGATCTGTCGTTTCCCGCGGTGGCAACCCCCCGCGGGATTCGGCGCATAAAGGGGAAAACGCATGAAAAAGAGGCTCATCAAGGTCCTTGCGGTAACGGCGGGCGTGCTTGTACTGCTTGCCGCTTATTACTTTTTCGTGCGCTTTACCGGCAAAAGGATCCCCTGCGTTTTCGAGGCGCTGACCCACTTAAAATGCCCCGGCTGCGGCAGCACCCGCGCGGTGATGGCGTACTCGCGCCTTGACTTTGCAGAGGGCTTTAGGTTCAATTATCTTCTCCCGTTCGAGGCGGCATACGTTATCGCAGCGTGCGCCGATGCGGGGAGAAGCTTCGTAAGATACGGAAAAGCGCAAAAGAAGAACGCCGGCATGCCCCTCTGGGTGCATATCGCGGCGCTCGCGGTGATCCTCGGTTGGTGGATAGTGAGGAATATCCTTAAAGTATGAACTGCTCGGAAAATCTGCTCCGGGCTTTTTTATTTTGCCTTTACGTCGATAACGACGATCTCCGGCGGGTTGAATACGCGGGGGATGCAGCCGTGTCCGTCAAGCCCGGCGCAAACCACGATATTGAGCTTACCCTCACGGAACATACCGCGCGAATGCTTCGGGAAGAAGCCCTCGTTTTCCCATATCGCGCCGATCCCCGGCAGGGCGACGACGCCGTTATGCGTGTGCCCGGATACGACGAGGTCGATATCCCAATTCTCCGGCGCGTCCTCCTTATAAAAGCTGACCGCACGGTGCGATATCATGAGCTTGAAAAGCTCCGTATCGCAGTAATCCTCAAGGAAAACGCGGCGGCTTTCCCAGCTTTCGTCGGTATCGCCCTCGTCCCTGAACGCGAACGGATAAAACCCGCCGATGCGGACCTTCTCGCCGTTTATCTCGATATCCTCGTATCCCTTTTCAAGCACAACTGCGCCGGCTTCCTCGACCGCCCGGGCAAGGTTCGTGACGCCGCCGAACGAGGTCATCTCCATGTCCGTGCGCTCGCACCACGAATAGAAGGCGAGCGCGTCGTGATTGCCTATGCCGATGTACACCGGGGCGATCTCGACAAGGCGCTTGACAAGGGAAACGAACGCCTCGTCCTGTTCATAGGAGGCGTAGGTTTCGATCATGTCCCCGCCGAGGCAGATGATATCGGGCGCGGCGTCCCTTGCGCGGGCGACGAGCATGGAATTTCCCTCGCCGAATTCCCTTAAATGAAGGTCGGTTATCAGGAGCACGCGAAAACCCGAATCCACCTTATCGGAGGCAAGCTCGTACCGCACGGTAAATACGCGGTCATTCCAGGTAAGCGACCAAAGCCCCGCCGCGATGAACCCGAGCACGGAGCCGATAAGGAGTATTGCCGCCGCCCGCAGGACGACCCGTTTTTTGTTATTACGCTTCACTTTTTTGAACAAAACAGGGGGGGGAACAAAGCCCCCCCTCTTTTCGTATAGACGTCTTAAACGATTACCTGCCGATGGTGGCGACCATGACGGCCTTGATGGTATGCATGCGGTTCTCCGCCTCGTCGAAGACCTTGCTCATGGAGGAACGGAACACCTCGTCGGAGACTTCCTGCTCCTTGAGGCCGTACTTCTCGTAGATCTCGCGGCCGACGGAGGTCTCAAGATCGTGGAAGCTGGGCAGGCAGTGCAGGAAGATGACGTCGGGATTATGGGTCATCTTCATCATGTCCATGGTCACGCGGTACGGCTCAAGGAGCTTGATGCGCTCTTCGAACTGAGCCTCTTCGCCCATGGATACCCAAACGTCGGTATAGATGGCGTCCGCGCCGTCGACGTCCTCGATCTTATCGGAGAACTCGATCTTGGCGCCGGTCTTCTCGGCGAGCTCACGCATCTCGGAAACGAGACCCTCTTCGGGCCAGAGGCACTTGGGCGCGATGCCGACGAAGTGCATGCCGAGCTTGGCGGAGATGATCATGAGGGAGTTGCCCATGTTGTTGCGGGCGTCGCCAACGTAGACGAGCTTGACCTTGTTGACGGGCTTCGCGATATTCTCACGAATGGTGAGAAGGTCTGCCAAAACCTGGGTGGGATGATACATATCGGTGAGACCGTTCCATACGGGAACGCCGGCGTACTTGGCAAGGAGCTCAACGGTCTCCTGCTTGAAGCCGCGGAACTCGATACCGTCATAGAAGCGGCCGAGGACCTTGGCGGTGTCTTCCATGGACTCCTTCTTGCCCATCTGGGAGTTGGAGAGGAAGGTAACGTTCGCGCCCTCGTCATAAGCGGCGACTTCGAACGCGCAGCGGGTACGGGTGGAGGTCTTCTCGAACAGGAGAACGACGTTCTTACCGGCCATCAGATCGCCGCGGATGCCGGCGCGCTTTTTGGCCTTAAGATCGGCAGCGAGGTCAAGGAGGTACATGATCTCCTCGGGGGTGAAATCCTTGAGAGTCAAGAGGTGACGTCCTTTAAGATTAACGGGCATGGTGTTTTTCTCCTTTGTGATTATAGAGTTTACAGGCTGATTATAACAGAATACCCGCTTGAATAAAAGCGGGTAAACGGTTTTTTTTGCAATATACTTTTGGTTTTCGGGGAACGGCATTATTTCCCGGACGGCGTTTTGTTCAAGCTGCCGCCCTCATTACCGCCTAACCTTAATATGAACGAGCAGCTGTATACGTTGTATTCATACTCGTCCTTGCTTTCGATATACCTGCCCTGCTCGTAGACCGCGATCTCCACGATCAGGTCTTCCTGCAATACGCCGAGCAGTTTATCGAGCTTTTTGAGATCGACGTTTTCATAAAGCCGGTCGTTGGTCTCGAGCGAGTAAACGTTCGCGTATTTGAACGAGCAGTCTCGATCATAATAAAGCTCGAAATCCTTTGATACCTCGGGCATTTCATCGACCTTGCCGAGTATCCCTTCAAAGAAAGCCGCGCCGTCCGCATGAAGGAAGCCCGACGTGCCGTCGTCGTTCACCACGAATGATTGACCGTATAAAAGGTCGGTATACGGGCGCACCGACATCCCGTTCCAAACAAGCCACATGGGTCCGATAGGATCGGGCTCGGTGGAAGGCTCGCTTTCCGCGGGCGCGTTGGAAGGCGCCAGCGACGCATCGGTCTTATCAGAGGGGGTCGTTTTCATGCAGCCGACGAAAAGCAGCGCCGACAGTATCAAAACCGCAATAAGGATCGATGTTTTATTCTTCATATTATCTCCTTTTCTGGCAGCGGCAAAGACGCGTCATATCTCATGGCGGACGGGCGAATAGTATTCCGCCGCCTGCTCCGCGGTGCGGATCCCGGCGCCCATCATCCGGATCAAATGCCCGGCGTCCATGGCGTAGCCGAAGTAGACCCCGGCCTGAGAACAAACAAGATAAAGATCGTCATGCCATTCGCCCTCGAATGATGTGAAATACTCAAAGTAGTTCTCGGACGCTTCCTCGGATCTGAACCATTCAAGCAGGAGCGCCGATCCGTCTTCAAGGGCGTAATAGTAAAACACCTCGTCTTCCGTTACTTCTATCCTGTTCAACGATAAGCCATGACCCAATGAGTACCAGCAGTTTATGCCGTTAAGGAAGCTGTCGGAGCCGCTTCTAACGGCGGAAACGAATTCATCGACGCTGTTAAAAACTCGGCTTTCCGTTTCGGGCGGACTGGTGGGTTCCGGAGCGGTCGTGGCCTTGGGAGTCGTCTCCGGAGTTGCCTGAGGCGTTGGGGCAGGCGGCTCCGTTGTATTGGAAGTGGGAGCGACTTCCGTGGGCTGAGGCTCCGCGGTCTTTTCCGGGATATCCGAACCATGCGGCTCGGACGTTGTGTCGACGCTGGGCGGAAGCGTTTCCGGAGCGGGATCGGGCGTGGGCATGCCCGCCGTTTCGTACGGAGTATCGGTGTTATTATCGGTCCCTGTCGGCTCGGCGTATGCGGTTATATCGTTATCCGGAGCCTTTGCGACCTTTGAAACGATAAGCGCCGCGCCGGCAATAACGACCGCGGCTGCCGCTGCGGGGATAAGCCACGTACGGCGGCGTCTCCCTGTTTTTCCGGCATCGGCGGCCTCCGAAACGAGGGAGTCGTCTATATCGTTCAGCATTTGCGCCGTATCAAAAGCGTTGTTGCTCATTGATGAATTCCTCCTTGATAAGGTATCGGCGGAGCATCCTCCTGGTCCTTTGAAGGAGCGTATTCACGCGGGCTTCGGATAGCCCGAAGCGGTCGGCGATGGACTTTGCGCTGTCGAAATACCAGTACCGCCGCATGAAAACGCTGCGCTGCTCCGAGGGCAGACCCTTCAAAAACACGCTTACAGCGCCGGCAAGTTCCTTTGCGCGGAGCTCGTCCTCCACGCCGCCGCCCGCCGCGATACATGCCTCGAGCTCCTCAAGCGGAACGGGCGCGGCAAAATTCCGTTTGGCGGAGTTTGCGCGGCACCTCATCAGCGCCTCGTTTCGGGCGGTCTTTGCGACGTATGCCGTAAGATCCCGTGGGTCCGCCGGTGGGATGCTCGACCAGAGCTTGAAAAGGACGCTCGAAACACACTCCTCCGCGTCGCGCCTGTCGGCAAGTATGTTGGAGGCAAGGCTGAAGCACAGCCCGCCGAACCTGTCCTTAAGGGCTTCGACGGCGGCTTCATCCCGGTTATTGAGCAATGCGATTATCTCGCTGTCCTTCATGCTCGGTTTGATCGACTTTTTCGGTCGTCCTTTCGTTTTGCAGGGCCTTACACCTATCAAGATGCGAAAACTCGGTTAAATTTGAGATCCGTTAAAAATATATTATCAAGGCCGCCCCTAAGAGCGGCCGAGCGTATTATTTGCTTCCCTTTTTCTTGGCTTTTTTGCTTATCTTTTTCGGTTTTGCGCCGAGCCTTGCGAACACGAACACGATGAACGCGCCTATCGTGAGCGCGATCTCGTACATACGCATCTGCACCACCCAATCCCATTTATCGTAGATCGTGTTGAAAACGATGAGCGACGAGCGGTTCGGCCCGAGATAGAACATATTTACGTCCGCCCCGGGAAGGAGGGTGGGTATCAGAATGTTCAAAAAGAGCGCGATATTGCAGCAGATTATGAAGCAGACGAACCCGCGGAAAAAATCGCGGAAGGTGTACCCGCCCCTGCCGGAGACGGCGATCATAAGACCGATGAACACGAGCAGCATATGCCAGATCAGCGAATGGAAGGTCGGCAGTATATGGGACATCAGTATGCCGGAGGGATTCACGAACGCGGAGAAGCCGCTCATGAAGGTGTAGGTCATCATGAACGTGAGCATCGCCTTCCTTACGGTGCTTTCCTTTTTGAGGAACGAGGCGATTGGCGCCATGTAGATGGGCAGTGAGCAGAGCTGGAACGGGAAGAGATACGCCGTATCGACAAGGCTGCAGTTATGTATCGCGAAATAGTAGAACGAGATCTTTACGACCTCCATCCCGAGGAGCACGAAGCCGACCGAGCGCAGCACGCGGTTGAACGTTTTGTCGCTCGACTTCCTCAAAAGCACGGCGAACACGATCGCTGCGGTGAGACCTATCGCGAAAAACGCGATATGCAGGGGGCCCCATGCCTGCGGCGCGGAGGAGAACTCCCCCGCGAGGGAGGTGAACAGTTTAACGAGGAGATCCTTCATATTGTTTCCTTTCCTGCCGTTTTTCGGCAGGACAATGATAACATATAACGTAAAAAAATACAATAAAAAATCCGGTCCCCTCCGAAAGGAAGGGACCGGTTCGTTCAAATAAGATCACTTTAACTGATCGCGGACGGCGGCTTTGCCGAGCTCGATAGCCTGCTCATTCAGGGGAATGAGGTGAGCCTTCTTCTCGCCCAGTTTATAAAGCAGCGCGTCGAGAACGCTCTTCGACTCGACCGCCTTGGTCGCCTCGAGGTAAGCGCCGAGCATAGCCATGTTGCCTACCTTGGGGTTGTTCAGCGAATCGGCGATCTCGTTGCAGGGAACGTAATAAACGTCGATATCCGTGCGGGTGGCCTTCTTGTCGATTATGGAGCTGTTGATGAACAGCTTGCCGCCGGGAAGCACGTTCTGCTCGAACTTGTCGAGGGAGGGACGGTTCATGGCGATAACGCAGTTAGCCATATTGATGCAGGGGGAAGCGATGGGATCGTCGGAAACGACGACGGAGCAGTTTGCGGTACCGCCGCGCATTTCGGGACCGTAGGAGGGGAGCCAAGAAACATTCTTGCCCTCGTACATACCGGCGTACGCGAGGAGCTGACCGATGAGCAGAACGCCCTGACCGCCGAAGCCTGCGAAAATGTTAGTCCAAAGCATATTCAGTCCTCCTTATTCGTTGGTGATGTCCTTCTTGACGCCGAGGGGATAGTAGGGGATCATATCGGACTTGATCCAATCCATTGCCTCGGACGGGCTCTTGCCCCAGTTGGTGGGACAGGAGGAGAGGACCTCAACAAGGGCGAAGCCTTTCCTGTCGATCTGGCACTGGAACGCCTTCTTGATGGCGGCCTTTGCCTTCCTGATATTGGCAGTGGAATCGACGGAAACGCGCTCTACGTATGCGGCGCCCTCGATGGTGGCGATCATCTCGGCGATGCGGATGGGTTTACCGCAATGCTCGGGATCACGGCCATAGGGGCTGGTGGTGGTCTTCTGACCGACAAGGGTCGTAGGAGCCATCTGACCGCCGGTCATACCGTAAATGGCGTTGTTGATGAAGATGGTGGTGATCTTCTCACCGCGGTGAGCGGCATGAACGATCTCGGCAGCGCCGATGGAAGCGAGGTCGCCGTCGCCCTGGTAGGTGAAGACGATGTTGTTGGGGTTGACGCGCTTGCAGCCGGTAGCGGCGGCGGGAGCACGGCCGTGAGCCGCCTCAACGCAGTCGATATCGAAGTACTTGTAACCGAAGACGGCGCAGCCTACGGGAACGAAACCGATGGTGTGGTCCTGAATGCCGAGCTCTTCGATGACCTCGGCAACGAGGCGGTGAACTATACCGTGACCGCAGCCGGGGCAGTAATGCATGATGGTGTCCGTAAGAACGGGAGTTTTCTTAAATACAGTAGTCATTGTTTTTACGCCTCCCTCGTCTTTAAGATGTATTCGGCGATCTCCTCCGCAGTGGGAGTGTAGCTGCCGGGCTTGCCGTAGAAGTCGGTGGGCTTATAGCCGTTGATGGCAAGGCGTACGTCCTCGTGCATCTGACCGGCGGAGATCTCGACGGTCAGCTCGCGCTTGACGGAATCCTGAGCCATGACTTCATTGAGCTCTTTCTCGGGGAAGGGCCAGAGAGTGATGGGACGAACGAGACCGACCTTGACGCCCTTGTCGGCGCACAGAGCGATGGCGCTCTTGCAGATACGGGCGACGGTGCCGTAAGCGCAGATGATGACCTCGGCGCCTTCGGTGTTGTACTTCTCGACCATGACTTCCTTCTCCTGGATCTCCTTATAGCGGGCCTGGAGACGGTCGTTCATTTCCTGGAGCTCGTCTACCTCGATATAGAGGGAGTTGACGATGGAACGCTCGCGGCCGCTCTTGGGATCGTAGCCGGTAACGGCCCAGGGCTTGGCGGGAAGCTCGCGCTTCTCATGCTCATGGAACTCGACGGGCTCCATCATCTGACCGATGATACCGTCGGCGAGGAGCATAACGGGGGTGCGGTAAATGTCCGCAAGGTCGAATGCGGTGTGCATCAGATCGACGGCTTCCTGAACGGAGGAGGGAGCAAGCACGATGAGGTGATAATCACCGTGGCCGCCGCCCTTGGTCGCCTGGAAGTAGTCGCCCTGGGAGGGCTGGATCGAACCCAAACCGGGACCGCCGCGCATCATGTTGCAGATGACGCAGGGCAGCTCGGCGCCGGCGATGTAGCTGATGCCTTCCTGCTTGAGGGAAACTCCCGGGGAGGAGGAGCTCGTCATAACGCGCGCGCCGGCAGCGGCAGCGCCGTAGACCATGTTGATGGCCGCGACTTCGCTCTCAGCCTGGAGGAAGCAGCCGCCCTCGATCTTGGGCAGACGGGCGGACATATACTCCGGGATGTCGTTCTGAGGAGTAATGGGGTAGCCGAAGAAGAAACGGCAGCCGGCCTGGATGGCGGCTTCGGGGATGGCTTCACTGCCCTTCATAAGTTTCTTTGCCATGCTCTTTTCCTCCTTACTCTTTCTCAACGGTGATGACCGCGTCGGGGCAGGTCCACGCGCAGCTTGCGCAGGCGATGCACGCGGCCTGATCGATGCACTCAGCGGGGTGATAGCCCTTTTCGTTGAGCTTGGTCTTCGAGATCTGCATTATCTTCTTCGGGCATGCTCTGACGCAAAGCCCGCAGCCCTTGCAGCGGTTCTCGTCAACGGTTACTTTGGATACCATAAGCTTTTATGACCTCCTTGATATTAAGGTTATCTGTGCCCATCGCGAAAGGGCGCAGTATCCCCTTTATTCCGAACATAATTATAACACCGAAGCGGGGAACGGAAAAGGCGTTGATAGAAATATATTACTGTTTCGGCGAAAAAGCGCCCGGCCGCATTCGGATTTTACCCGATTTTTACTTTTCCCCCTTTTACATATCGTCCGGAATAAGCTATAATAATACGAAACAAATACAAAGGAGAACCGAAATGATCTTCATTGTTGAGGACGATATAGACATTCGCGAGATGGAGAGCTACGCGCTGCGTTCGAGCGGGTTCGAGGTCGAGCCCTGCGGCTCCGGCGCGGAGCTGTTCGAGAAGCTTGAAGGAGCGGAGCCGAAGCTCATACTGCTCGACATAATGCTTCCCGGGGAGGACGGGCTTTCGATACTCTCCCGCCTTCGCGCCGGGGAGAAGACCGCCGACGTGCCCGTCATAATGGTCACGGCGAAGACGAGCGAGATCGACAAGGTGCGCGGCCTCGATCAGGGCGCGGACGATTACATTACCAAGCCCTTCGGCGTGATGGAGCTGGTCTCCCGCGTGAAGGCGCTGCTGCGCCGCGCCGCGCCCAAGGAGGCGGAGCATGAAAAGCTGGTCTCCGGCGCGATAGTGATGGACAGCGACAAGCGAAGCGTCACGGTCGACGGGCAGGAGATCGAGCTCACCTTCAAGGAGTACGAGCTTTTGTACGCCCTCATGTCCAACAAGGGCGCGGTGCAGAGCCGCGAGAAGCTCATCAGCACCGTTTGGGGCTATGATTTTGCCGGCGAGACGCGCACCGTGGATATGCACGTCAAGACGCTCCGCCAGAAGCTGGGCGAGAGCGGACGCTCGATAGTGACCGTCAGGAACGTCGGCTACCGCATGGACTGATATGAGCAAGCGTTTCCGTTCGATAACGATCATCGTTTTCATAATCGCATGCACTCTCGTCGCGGCGATGACCGCCGTCGCGGTGCTGATCGTGCCCATGCCGTGGAAGCTCGTCGCGATAGGTATTGCGATATTCCTCGGCGCGGGCGCGCTTTACGTATTCACCTCCGCCCTTATGCGCGGCGAAAAGCAGTATCACGGCGCGGATTACGCCGCGATGATCGACTCGATAACCGGCGGCGTGCTCGTGCTGGACGGCAACGAGCGCATCTACACAGTCAGCGAAGACGCGAGGAATTACCTCGATCTTCCCGAAAGCGCGATCGGCATGTCGAAGACCGACGCGATAAAGGATCCGGAGCTTTTGCGCTGCATAGAGCGGGCGGCGCACGGCGAGAGCAATCTTACCGAGTACACCAGCCACGGCGTAACGCTCCGCGTGCTTGTCGACCCGGTCATTTTCAGCGGGCAGATCGTCGGCACGATGCTGCTCCTGCTCGACATGGGCGAGCAGCTCACGCTGCAGAAGCTCAAAAGGGAATTCACGGCGAACGTCAGTCACGAGCTCAAGACTCCGCTCACGTCCATCTCCGGCTATGCCGAGATGATCGCGACGGGGCTCGCCTCCGAAAAGGACGTGCCCGAATTCGCCGCGCGCATACAGAAGGAGTCGAAGCGCCTGCTCGCGCTGATATCCGATATAATAAGGCTTTCAAGCCTTGACGAGGGCGCGGAGACGGAGAGAGAGCCGGTGGATCTTGCGGAAGTCGCCGACGAATGCTGCGACGTGCTCGCAAGATCGGCTGAGGAGCACGGGGTCACGATAGAGCAGGATCTCGGCGATTTTGTGATAGAGGGCTCGCGCAGCCTGCTTTCGGAGCTCATCTACAACCTGATCGACAACGCCATCCGGTACAATAAGCAGGGCGGCAAGGTGCTTGTTAAGGTCGCCGAGGGGCTCGTCTGCGTGGAGGATACCGGCATAGGCATACCCGAGGAGCATATACCGCACATATTCGAGCGATTCTACCGTGTGGACAAATCCCGCTCCAAGGAGACGGGCGGCACCGGGCTCGGGCTTGCGATAGTTAAGCACGTGACCGAAAAATACGGCGGGAAGGTCTTGCTTGAAAGCAAGGTAGGCGAAGGCACTAAAATAACGCTCGATTTCAGCAAATAAAAAACGTCGCCGCGAACAGGCTCCGGCATGTCCGCGGTCTGTTTTTTGGAAAAAACCCTTCCCAAAAGCCAAAATATACCGTAAAACGGGGGATTTTGGCAAAGTTTTTGCTTGACAATCACGGCGTTTATCCGATATAATAGGTATCTGTGACAATGTGGGGTCAAGTCGCCGGAAGGATAATGAGCGGCTCCCCCTTGAACTAATAATCTAAAGGAAAGAGGTGTACATCCATGAAGATGACATACCAGCCCAAAGTCAGGCAGAGGAAGAAGGTCCACGGTTTCCGTCAGCGTATGTCCACCGCCAACGGCAGGAACGTTCTTGCTCGCAGGCGCGCAAAGGGCAGGAAGAAGCTTTCCGCATAATCAGTTGAACTTACTGGACCACGGCTTCAAGAAACCAGTCTCAAGCCGTGGTTCATGTACTATTTTGCGGGAAAAACGCCCCGGAAAACCCGCGGGCAAAGTTGAACGGGCTTTGGTTGCCCGGGTGTTGCAATCTGTTTAATGAAGCGCTGCTATTCTCTAAAACGGAACAAGGAGTTCCGCCGTGTGTACCGTGTCGGCAAGTCCGCCGGGAGCCACACATTGGTATTGATCTATTCCGCCGGCCGCGATGATAAAAAGCGGGTCGGGTTTTCAGTGGGTAAAAAGATTGGCAACGCAGTCGTCCGAAATCGGGTCAAACGCAGACTGAGAGAGGCTGTAACTCCTCTCTTGCCGGAGATAGTTCCCGGCTGCCGCCTCATATTTATCGCGCGTTCACCGATAACGGAAGCATCCTATCGCGAGATCGAAACCACCGTGCGCCGCCTTTTAAGCAAGGCAGGCTTGATCGGCTGAGACGAGTCAGCAGTTGTACGGGAACGGCGGCTTGAGCCCGCCCCTTTAACGAAGGAGTGAAGCCGTCCGTTTCATGGGCAGGCATTTTGCCTGCGATGCGGGCTGATATTATGACCCCGGTCGGAAACGCAGTCAAACGCTTTCTCATATATCTCATCCGCTGTTACCGGCAGTTAAGACCTGACAGAGCTCCATGCTGCAGGTTTACTCCGTCATGCTCGGAATACGCCATACAAGCCATATCCATCCACGGCGCCGTGAAGGGCTTGATTCTTGCCCTTTGGCGTCTTTTGCGCTGCAACCCCTTTTCAAAGGGCGGGTATGATCCCGTGCCCGAAAAGGGCTGCATGGGCGCGGCGTTCTCTGTTTTTCGCGATAAAACCAAATACGAAAGGGATCAAAGATGACTTTTTTTCTCACCCGATGGTTCTACTATCTGATGCAGTTTCTGTATCGTCTTTTTAACGACAGCTATCTTTTGACGATACTCGTTTCGACGCTGCTTCTGCGCCTCGTGCAGATATATCCCGATATATCCAACCGCAAGACCCAGCTCAAGACCGCCGAGATACAGCCCGAGATAAACGAGCTTCAGAAGCGTTACGAGAAGGATCCTCAGAAGCTCCGCGAGGAGCAGAACAAGCTCATGAAAAAGCACGGCATCAACACGCTTACGAGCTGTCTGCCGATGCTGCTCATATTCCCCCTCTTCTTCTGTTTCCTCAATGCGTTCCGCTGCTGGGGCAATGAAGAGACGATCACCCTCATGTACGAGACCGCCGTTGCCCAGACCATGGAGGAGGGCTCCGAGGAGCGCGCCCGGGCCGAACAGCAGGCGATGGACACGTTCAACGGGTTCAGGTTCCTGTGGGTCAAGAACATTTGGCAGCCCGACAACTTTATCAGCGGCAACCTCCTTCTGTTCAGGATGGACGGCGAAGTCATAACCCCCGCGAAGAACATCTCCATGCTGAGCTCGAACGTGCTCAAGAACATGCCCCTTTTACAGAAGGGCTACACCGATAAGAGCGGCAAATTCGTTTCGGGCGAGGAGATCTGGAATACTCTTGTCGACGCAGGACTCGCCTCCGGCGAATACGGCGACGCGGGCAACACCTCCGGCTGCAACAGCTGCTCCAGCTGTTCCACCGACAAGACGGGCATGTCCCTGCTGCCCGAGAAGATCTCTCCCGAGATCGCCAAGAAAATGATCGGCGTTGAGACCAGCAAGCAGGTCGACGACGGCGGCTCCCAGTCCACCGCGACCGGCACCGATATCTACAACGCGCTGATGAAGCGTTATCCCGACGCGATCTCCAAGAACGGGAAGACCCCCGCTAACGGCTTCCTTATAATGCCTTTCCTCGCCGCGGGCATGCAGCTCGTGTCGACCATCATCTCGATGAGGCGCACCAAGAAGGAAGGTCAGCAGAACGAGCAGGCGAAGCAGATGAACGCCATGATGTACTTCTTCCCGGTCATGAGTATCCTGATCTGTATGAGCTCCACCACCGCGTTCGCGTTCTACTGGACGGTCTCCGGTGCTATCCAGCTCATCTCGACTCTTATCATCAACGCCGTATTCGACAGGAAAAAGAAAAAGGAGGCCGCTAAATAATGGACGCGGAACTTAAAACCATACAGTCCTCTGGCAAATCCGTGGACGAAGCGATATTCAAGGGACTGCAGAAGCTTGAGATCTCGATCGACGAGGTCTCGATCGAAATAATACAGACCGAAACGAAGGGCATTCTCGGCATTGGCGCGAAGCCCGCGATCGTAAAGCTGACCCAGCGCCCCGCGGAGGAATTTGAAGTGCCCGACTATATCAGGAAGGTCGACGAGCGCTTTGAGAAGACCCGCGAAAGGTTCGACAGGAAGGCGGAGAAAGCCGCCGAGAAGGAAGCCCGCAGGGAGAAGAAGAACGCCGAAAAAGCCAGGCGCGCCGAAGAAAAAGGCGAGCGCGGCATGAAGAAGGAAGATAAGGAAAAGCCCGCCGCGAAGGAAGCGCCCGTTCGCGAAGCCGCACCCGCGGCGACCGAACCCGCCCGCGAAGAGGCTCCTGCCGCAGAAGAGACGGTCAACCGTCCCGAACCGCGCGCCGAGGAGCGCCGCGAAGGCAGGCGTCAGCGCGGCGAGCGCCGTGAAAAGCCCGAGCGCAGGGAGCCCAAGGAGCAGCCCGAAGCCCCCGCCAAGGAGCCCGAGAAGGAGCTCGTCTACACCCGCGAAGAGGCTGAAGGCAATCCCGCAGCAGAGTTCGTAAAGGGACTTGTCGAGCATATGGGCGCGGAGGCGACCGTGCTTGCCGCCCATGACGACGACTGCCTGAGACTGCGTATCGAGTCCGAGTCCATGGGCATGCTGATCGGTCACAGGGGCGAGACCCTTGACGCCATGCAGTATCTTACCGGGCTTGTCATCAACAAGAACCGCAAGACCGAGGGATATACCCGCGTTACCCTTAACACCGAGGAATACCGCGAGAAGCGCGAGGAGACGCTGAAGCGCCTTGCCAGAAAGGTCGCGGCGCAGGTCCGCGCAACGGGCAGACCCCGCGCGCTCGAGCCCATGAATCCCTACGAGAGGCGCGTGCTCCATTCCACTTTGCAGAACAATCCCGACGTCACCACTCATTCCGAGGGTGAAGAGCCCAACCGCCGCGTCGTCATTACCCCGCGCCGCAGGGGCAGGGGTTATTCCCGCGGGAGGGGCGGACGTACCAGCGCACCGCGCGTGAGGAACGAAAAGCCCGCGGATAACGAGAACGACGTCATCAGCCGCGAGGAGTACGAAAGGCTCTATGCCGCGGCAAAGGCTGCGAGCCCCATATTCTCGGGTGCCAAACCCGCCGAAAAGAAAGATGAATGACAGAAACACCGTATTTGCACTGTCCACACCCGTGGGCGGTGCAATTGCGATTATGAGAATAACCGGACCTGCCGCGAAGCCCGCCGCCGAAGCCCTCTTTACAGGGCGGCTCGAGCACAGGCGCGTTTCGTACGGGCGCATATGCGATGCGGACGGAAGCACGGTGGATACCTGCTGCGCCGCGTATTTCAGGGCGCCCTCGTCCTACACGGGCGAGGATATGGTTGAGATAAGCTTCCACGGTTCCCCCGCAGTTGCGGCGAAGCTCTCCGGGCTTATCGCAAACACAGGTCTCGCCGTTCCGGCGGAGCCCGGCGAATTCACCAAAAGGGCGTACCTCAACGGAAAAATGGATCTTGCCCGCGCCGAGGCGGTGATGGATCTTATCGCGTCCTCCGCCGAAAGGCAGAGGCGCGCCGCCGCGAGACAGCTTGAGGGAAGGCTCTCGGGCGAGATCGCGTCGCTCTATGAACGGACGAAGCTCGCGCTTGCAAGGCTCGCAAACGCCATGGACGACGATACGGGCGAGGTCGAGCTCGACGAAGCCGCCCTTATCTCCGAGATCGCGCCGATCAAGTCCGAGATACACGCGCTTGCGGAGGGCGGCATGCGCTCCCGCATACTCCGGGAGGGCGCCCGCGTCGCTATAATAGGCAGCCCGAACGCGGGCAAAAGCTCGCTTTTGAACGCTCTTCTTTTGAAGGAGCGCGCGATAGTGACCGAGATCCCCGGCACTACCCGCGACACGCTGGAGGAATCCGCCGCCATAGACGGGCTGCCCGTCGTGTTCGTCGATACCGCCGGCATCCGCTCCACCTTCGACAGCGTGGAGCTCATGGGAATCGAACGCTCCCGCCGCGCGGCGGAGGATGCGGATCTCATTCTGTGGCTCGTTGACGGCTCGCGCCCGTTCTCGTCCGAGGACGAGGCGATACGCGCTTTCATAAACGTCGAAAGGGCGGTCGCCGTGATAACGAAGAGCGATCTCGAGAACGTTATTTTTCCCAATGAAAACGGGGAGTTTTACGGTCTTGAGGCAGTCCGTATAAGCGCCGTTTCCGGCGACGGACTGGACGCGCTCAAGAAGCTCGTTTCCGAGCGGCTCCTTCCCTGTGAGGGCTCGGAAGCCGAAGGTCTCGTCACGAACGTGCGTCATATCGGCGCGCTCGAAGACGCGCTCGCCGCGCTCGAAGCCGCAGAAAACAGGCTCGGCGACAGCGATACCGACGCCGCATTCTATGAGCTGAACGCCGCTATGGAGCATCTTGCGGCGATCCTCGGCAGGGAAAACCCCGCAGAGGAGCTCGTCGATTCGATTTTTGCCCACTTCTGCATGGGCAAATAATATATTATTTTGACAGTTTGTTGGTACACCCCACTGTATAATGACTGATTTTGATGAAAAATTCGATATTGCCGTGATCGGCGCCGGGCACGCGGGATGCGAGGCGGCGCTGGCTTCGGCGCGCATGGGGCTCAAGGTGCTCGTCCTGTCCATCGACCTCGATTCGGTCGCGCTTATGGCGTGCAATCCGTCGATAGGCGGCACGTCGAAGGGGCATCTCGTCCGGGAGGTCGACGCGCTCGGCGGCGAAATGGGCGCTGCTGCGGACGAATGCTTCATCCAGATGCGCATGCTCAATACGGGCAAGGGGCCCGCGGTGCATTCGCTGCGCGCGCAGATGGACAAACGCCGGTATCACGAGCGGATGAAATCCGCGCTCGAGAACACCCCGGGGATAGTGCTTCGCCAGGACGAGTGCGCTTCGATACTTACGGAAAACGGCAGCGTTTCGGGCATAGTCACCGCGCTCGGCGCAAGGTATGCCTGCCGCGCCTGCGTCGTTTCGACGGGCGTTTACCTCAACAGCCGCGTCCATACGGGCGAGTATCACCGCGACAGAGGACCTTCGGGGCTCGCCTCGGCTACGCTGCTTTCGGATTCGCTTGACGCGCTCGGATTCCGGCTCCGCCGGTTCAAGACCGGCACTCCGCCGAGGGTCGCTCGGGATTCGCTCGATCTCGATTTGATGGATCCGCAGCCGGGCGACGTACCGATCCCGCATTTTTCGTTCATGACGGACTCGCTCGACAGGGAGCAGGCGCCGTGCTATTTGACCTATACAAATACAAAAACTCACGAGATAATAAGGCAAAATCTGCATCGCTCGCCCATGTACGCCGGCGCGATACACGCCACGGGGACGAGATATTGTCCCTCGATCGAGGATAAGATAGTGCGCTTTGAGGGCCGCGACAGGCATCAGCTTTTCATCGAGCCGGAGGGTCTTTCCACGACCGAAATGTACGTGCAGGGGCTTTCGACAAGCCTCCCGCGGGACGTGCAGGAGGCGATGCTCCATACGATACCCGGCATGGAGCGCTGCCGCGTGATGCGCTACGGTTATGCGATCGAGTACGACTGCATCGACCCGACGGAGCTCGACGCCTCGCTTGGCAGCAGGCGCATACCCGGGCTCTATTTCGCCGGGCAGATAAACGGCAGCTCCGGCTATGAGGAGGCCGCCGCGCAGGGCATTTACGCCGGCATGAACGCCGCGCTTTTCGTAAAAGGAGAGGAGCCGTTCATACTCTCGCGCAGCGACGCCTATATCGGCGTGCTCTGCGACGATCTTTCCGTAAAGGGCACGAACGAGCCCTACCGCATGATGACCTGCCGCGCCGAATACAGGATGCTTTTAAGGCAGGACAACGCCGATCTGCGCCTTACCGAAAAGGCTTACAGGACGGGGCTTATCACGCCCGCGCGCTACGACAGGCTCATGCGAAAAAAAGCCGCGATCGCCCGCGCGAAGGATGCGCTCGAAGCAAGCGTGCCGCCCTCCGAGGCGCTCGATAAAATGCTTGCCGATAAGGGGCTCGCTCCGCAGCGCGGCAGCGTCAGGCTCTCCGCGCTGATAAAGCGCAGAGGCGTCCGTTATACCGATCTTGCCGCGCTGTACGATCTTCCCGATATCGGCGCCGAAGCCGCGGAGGAGATCGAGGTGGAGGCGCATTACGGCGGCTACATAAAGCGCCAGGAGGAGGAGATAAGGAAGCTCCGCCTCATGGACGAGAAGCCGATACCCGCCTCGGTGGATTATACTTCGATAGTCAATCTGAGGACGGAAGCGAGGCAGAAGCTTTCCGCAATGAGACCCGGGAGTCTCGGCGAGGCGTCGCGCATTTCGGGCGTAAGCCCCGCGGATATCGCCGTGCTTTCGGTGTATCTCATGGCGCATTCGGACAAACGATAAAGGAGGCAGCATGACCAGGGAGTTTGATTTTTCCTTTGAAACCGGCGATATCCCGGAGCTTTCGCCTCAGATACTGAGGGAGAGCATGCCGGACCTTACCGACGAACAGACGGCGGCTTTTATAAAATATTACAAAATGCTTGTCTTGTGGAACCGGAAGCTGAACCTGACCCGCATTACCGACCCGAACGAGGTCGCTGAAAAGCATTTTGCCGACAGCGTGCTCGGAGCTTCCCTCATTCCCGAGGGCGCGCGGGTGGTCGACGTCGGCACCGGCGCCGGCTTTCCCGGGATACCGCTCAAGATAGTCCGTCCGGATATTGAACTCGTGATGGTCGATTCGCTTGGCAAGCGCGTGAAATTCCTGACGGAGCTCACCCTGGAGCTCGGCATTGACGCCGCCGCCATCCACGCACGAGCTGAGGACGCCGCCCGTACAAGCGGGCTTCGCGGCTCGTTCGATATCGCGCTTTCTCGCGCGGTCGCGCCGATGAACGTGCTCACCGAGCTGACGGTCCCCTTCGTAAAGGTCGGCGGCGCGTCGCTCATGTACAAGGGCTCCAATGCCCGGGAAGAGCTGAAGGAGAGCGCGAACGCGATGAAGACGCTTCAGTGCCGCGCCGACGCCGTCGATTATGACGTGCCCTGGGGCGCACGGACGATCGTTCGCGCCGTCAAGACCGCACCGACTCCGGCGAAATATCCCCGAAAGGCGGGCACCGCTGAAAGATCGCCGCTGTAAAAGCTTTGTCGCAAAGGCGCTTCTTTTGCTTGTAAGACAGGAATGAAGTGACCTCCGGAGAAACATCACGGGAACGTAATGTTTCTTCGGAGGTTTTTTATGAGTTTGTTCGGAACGAAAAAGTCGGCGGCGCCGTCGGAGCCACCCGATCCCCAGGCGCGTCTCGAGGAGCTTCCCGTGAGGCTGATCTACCCCAATCCGAGTCAGCCTCGGCGTGAGTTCGACGAGGGCGGTATCGCGGAGCTCGCGGCGTCGATCAAGGAATTGGGGCTGATACAGCCGATCATCGTGCGAAGCGTCAACGGGTACTTCGAGCTTGTTGCCGGCGAAAGACGCCTTCGCGCGGTAAAACTGCTCGGTCACAAAACGGTCAAGTGCATCGTCGACAGAAGCCTTAATGACGCGGATTCCTCGCTTATGGCGATTGTTGAGAATCTTCAGCGCGAGGATCTTCATTTCTTTGATGAGGCGGAATGCTATGCGGGACTCATAGAGAGGCTTCATATTACGCAGGAGGAGCTCGCGGCGCGCGTCGGAAAGAGTCAAAGCTTTATTTCGAACAAGCTTCGCCTGTTGAAGCTCTCCCCGCAGGTGCGCTCCGCCGTACGCCGCACGGGACTGTCGGAAAGGCACGTGCGCGCGATCGTTCGCCTTGATGAAAATGCACAGCATGAAGCCGTGATGAAGATCGCGCGCGGGGGTCTGTCCGTAAAGGCTTCCGAAAGGCTCGTCGACTCCATGCTGCGCGAACGCCGGGATAAACCGGACCGACCTGCCGCGAAACCCCGTATTATAAGGATTTTTAAGGACTACAAGCTGTTTTTGAACACGATCGATTCCGCTTGCGGACAGCTTCGTGAAAGCGGGCTCGACGTTATCGTCAGACAGAACGAGATCGAAAACGGCGTCGAGATATTGATAAGGGTCAGCCAGCCGAACGAAAAAATCGGCTGACGATTCTGCTCCAAACGCGGTCCCCGACCGAGACGGGGACCGCGTTATGTTTCACGTGAAACAATTTCGCTTAAAAGAACGCCCCAGCCTTGCGGCAACCGAAAAAAGTTTCACGTGAAACATTTTTGCTAAGGTCAAAAAAAGGAGTTGCGGCGCGCGGTGATATCATTTATAATATGTTCGTAAGCATGATCGCACACACCGTCGGCAAAATGCGCGGCGGTGTACTCAAACAGAGCGGAGAGAGCGGCCATAAAAGCGCCTCTCCGGGAAAGGATGCCGAAAGGCACAGGTAAAACATGGCAAAGATCGTTGCTATTGCAAATCAGAAGGGCGGCGTAGGCAAAACGACCACCGCCGTCAACCTTGCCGCCTGCACAGCGCAGCAGGGAAAGAAAGTCCTGCTGGTAGACGTCGATCCGCAGGGCAACGCGACGAGCGGCGTTGGCGTCGATAAAAACGCCTGCGAATACAGCGTCTACGACATACTGATCAACGAGGTCGAGGCGGAAAAAGTAATTCAGCATACCAAGATCCCAACGCTTGACGTGATACCGTCAAGGATAGAGCTTGCCGGCGCGGAGGTCGAGCTCGTTTCAATGATGGCGCGCGAAGGGAAGCTCCGCACGGCGCTCAAACCCATCGTAAAGGATTACGACTATACGTTCATCGATTGTCCGCCCTCTCTGGGGCTTTTGACGCTGAACGCGCTGACCGTAGCGGACACGCTCCTCGTGCCCATTCAGTGCGAGTACTATGCGCTCGAGGGGCTCGCACAGCTTATGAACACGGTCAAGCTCGTGCGGCAGCACCTCAACGACGACCTTGAAGTCGAAGGCGTCGTTATGACCATGTACGACGCGAGGACGAATCTTTCTCCGATGGTGGTCGGCGAGGTCAAAAAGTTCTTTAAGAACAAGGTCTACGAAACCGTTATACCGCGCTCCGTAAGGCTGGGAGAGGCGCCGAGCTTCGGTCTGCCGATCTCCCTCTACGACCCCAAGAGCGCAGGCGCGAAGGCTTATGAAAATCTGGCAAAGGAGTTGTTGAAGCGCGATGGCTGCAAATAAGAACAACAAAAGGCTCGGCAAGGGTCTCGATTCCCTCTTCGGGGATTACGAAAAGCAGGAAAACGACGTGGTTAAGATGATACCCGTCACTCTGATCGATAATAATCCGGGGCAGCCCCGCAAGATATTCAATGAGGAAAAGCTCAATGAGCTTGCGGATTCGATACGCGAGCACGGCATCGTACAGCCGCTGATCGTAAAGAAGAACGGCGAGAGGTACACCATAATCGCCGGCGAAAGACGTTTCCGCGCCGCGATGCTCGCCGAGCTCAAGGAAGTCCCCGCGCTTGTCCGCGATATGGACGGGCGCGAGGTCATGGAGGTCGCCCTTATCGAGAACATACAAAGGGAGAACCTGAACCCCATCGAGGAGGCGGCAGCGATACGCTTCCTCATGGACGAGCATGACCTCACGCAGGAGGAGGTCGCAAAGCGCCTTTCGAAGAGCCGTCCCGCGATCGCAAATTCGGTCAGGCTCCTCCAGCTCCCCGGCATAGTGCAGGACCTTCTGCGCGAGGGCGGCATACAGCCCGGTCACGCGAGGGTGCTCGCCTCGATAACCGACGAAGAGCTGCTCGAAAAGACGGCGGTAAAATGCGCCGAGTGCGGGTGGTCCGTTCGCGAGACGGAGGATCAGGTCAAGAAAGCAATGATACTCGCCGAGCTTCACAAGAGGCCGAGACGGTCTAAGAGGCTTACCAACGACCTCGCGGCGGCAAGGACGCGCATGAGGGAACGCCTCGGGACGCGCGTCGACATACAGGGCGACGAGAAAAAGGGCAAGATAATAATAGAGTATTACACCGGAGAGGGTCTCCAGTCCATCTATGAGACCATAATGGGCGAAGAGGAATAATGCTGAAGGAAGGCGAACGGCTCGAAGATCTGCAGTATAAGGGGCTCCGTGTGATCCAAAGCGACGCGGGGTTCCGTTTCGGGACGGATTCGGTGCTGCTTGCGGGCTTTGTAAACGCAGCCCCTCACGAAAAAGCCGTGGATCTCGGGAGCGGAACGGGCGTTATAGCGATACTCGCCGCCGCAAGGACGGGCGCTCATTTCACCGCTGTGGAGATACAGCCCGAACAATGCTGCATGGCGCGGCGCTCGATGGAGCTTAACGGGCTCGACATTCCCGTGATAGAGGCGGATATGCGTACCGCGCACGAAAAGCTCGGGCGGGGCGCGTTCGATCTTGCGGTGGTCAATCCGCCCTACTACCCCGCGACAGGCGGCGCGGTATCCCAAAAAGGCGCGGAGGGTTTCGCAGGCGCTGCGACGCACGATATTTACTGTACGATGGACGAGGTCGCCCAAAGCGCGGCAAGACTCATAAAATACGGCGGCAAGCTCTTTGTATGCTGCCCTGCGTCAAGGCTCGCGGAGCTGTTTGCCGCGCTCGGCAAAGAAAAACTTGAGCCCAAGCGGCTGCGAATGGTCGCCTCCCGCGCCGACAAAGCCCCGTACCTCGCGCTGATAGAGGCAAAAAAGGGCGCGGCTCCGGGCTTAAAGGTCGAAAAACAGCTGATAATATCAAATGACGACGGCTCTTACACCGATGAGGTCAGGGCGATCTATCATATGAACGATGAATGAACTGACGGACAATCCGATCAACAATGTGATCGATGAGCAAAGGCTTGAGCCGAAGCTCTATCTTTGCGCTACGCCGATCGGCAATCTCGGCGATATCACGGAGCGCGTGCTCGACACTTTGCGAAGGGTCGACGTGATCTTTTGCGAAGATACGCGCAACACCGGCGCGCTTCTTAAGCGGTTCGATATCAGGAGCCGTCTCGAAAGCTGCCATGAGCACAACGAGGAAGCGGCTGCGGAACGCGTAAAGGAGCTGATAAGGAGCGGACGCGCGGCAGCGTACGTTTCGGACGCGGGCATGCCCTGCATTTCGGATCCCGGCGAAAGGCTCGTCAGGGCGTGCATCGAAGAGGGTCTACCCTTCGAGGTGCTTCCGGGCGCCTCCGCAGGGCTGACGGCTGCGATAATGAGCGGACTGCCGACAAAAAGGATATTCTTCGTCGGCTTCCTTCCGAGGGAAAACCGCGAACGCGCGGAGCTCATCGCCGAGATCAGACGTGTGACGGCGACGGTGGTCATTTACGAGAGCCCGTACAGAGTCGGCGCGACGCTGAACGAGCTTAAGGAGCTGCTCGGGGACCGCAAGGCGGCGCTCGTGCGAGAGATCACGAAGTTGTTTGAAGAGACCGTGCGAGGCACTCTCTCGGAGCTTGCGGAAAGGTTTGCCGAGACCCCGCCGCGCGGGGAATGCGTGATAGTGGTTTCGGGTGAGAGAGCCGACGAAGCGCAGACGGAAGACCTTGACGGTATGCTGAAGCGCCTGCTCGATTCGGGCATGAGCGTCAAGGACGCCGCAAAGCAGGCGGCGCTGCTTCTGGATGTGCCGAAAAGCGAAGCCTACCGGCGCGCTACGGAATTGAAGGAATAAAAACAGAAAATACTGGCGTCCGCCGGATCAGGAGATCCGGCGGACTTTTTTGCGGACCGGCGCGCCGATCGTAATAATTCGGCGAAAAAACGCGTATCTTCCATTATGATGAAATGGATCTTCGGTATAATGACCGTGATGGGGATCGCGGTGTTCATAGCAAGGGGCGACGGAGCGGGCGCGCTGAACGCTCTCGTAAAGGGCGGCGAAAGCGCCGTGGAGCTTTCGATCTCGCTTGCCGGCGCGTACATGCTGTGGATGGGCATAATGAAAATCGCCGATGAGGCGGGGCTGATCAATAAGCTGGCAAAGCTGATGAAAAAGCCCCTCCGCCTCGTCATGCCTGACGCGGGAGACGCGGCGGCGCCGGTAACGCTGAATCTTGCCGCAAACTTCTTCGGGCTTGGCAACGCCGCGACGCCGTTCGGTATAGAGGCGATGAAAAAGCTCGACAGGGGCGACGGAAGAGCCTCGAACGACATGGCGATGTTCATCGCGCTCAATTCGTCCGCGATAGAGCTTTTGCCCACGTCAGTCATCGCCGTCAGAACGGCGTGCTGCTCAGCCTCGCCGTACGACGTCGTGCTGCCGACCTTCATCGCGTCTGTCGCTGCCGCGCTTGCGGCGATCATATCGTGCAGGCTGCTCGGGAGAGTATTCAAATGAAGGCGGCAAACATAGCTGTACCCGCTCTCGTGGGGATTCTGATAGTGTATGCGCTCATCAAAAAAGTCAACGTTTATAAGGCTTTTGTGGATGGCGCAGCAGAGGCGGTCCCCCAGCTTATCGCGATACTGCCCTACCTTGCGGCTATGCTCGGGGCGATAAGCCTGCTTCGCGCGTCGGGGGCTGTCGAGTTTTTTACGGGAGTGATGAGACCCGTCACCGACCGGCTCGGCATCAGTCCGGCGCTCGTCCCGCTTATCGCGCTGCGCCCGTTTTCGGGAAGCGCTTCGCTCGCAATGCTGAAGGATATCCTAACCGAGTTCGGTGCGGACAGCCGCGTCGGGCGCGCGGCTTCGGTGCTCGTAGGTTCGACTGAAACGGTCTTCTATACAACGGCGGTCTATTTCGGCGCAGTCGGCGTAACGAAGACTCGTCACGCGATACCGGCGGCGCTGATAAGCGGCGCGGTGGGCGCTGCGGTCGGGTTGCTGCTCGTCAGATAAAGCGACGATCCTGCAGCGTTGCATTTTCGTAAAAGATGTGATATAATAAAATATCAGGCAAATTCTACGGAAAGGCTTTGTGGCAGCAATGAAAATAGACGTTCTTCCAGTATTCGGCAAGCAGACGGACAATCAGCTCCAGGATACGACGGTCGTCGTGGTCGACGTTCTCCGCGCGACCACGTCCATAATCTGCGCCCTGAACGGGGGCGCAATAAAGGTCGTCCCCACCGTTGACGCGGGCGACGCGGTCGCTCTTGCTTCGAGGCTCGGCTCGCGCGAGTGCGTGCTAGGCGGCGAGCGCGGAGGCATCAAGATCTCCGGATTCGACATCGGCAATTCCCCGAAGGAATACCTGTCGCGCACGGTCAAAAACAAGACGGTCATCATCTCCACCACCAACGGCACGGGCGCGCTGCACTCCGTTAAGAGCGCGGAAAAGATTCTGATCGGCGCTATGATAAACAGGACCGCCGTCGCGAAGGCCGCCTCCTGCGAGGGGCACGATATCCTGATCGTCTGCGCCGGGACCGACGGACAACCCTCCGCCGACGATCTGTGCACAGCAGGCGCGATAATCGACGCCGTACGCGGTTACGCGACGATCCGCCCGGGCGATCTTTCCGATATGGCGCTGATCTGCGAGGCGCTTTACAACGGCTGGAAGGAGGAACGGTTCGATATCTCAAAGACCTTCCACTATTCCCGCCTTACCGGGCTTGGCTTCGATGAGGACGTGAAATTCTGCTTCACTCCCGATACTACCGAGACCGTTCCGCAGTACAGGGACGGCGTGATAATCAAATAAGAATAAATTATTGATTAAAAAGGCGATAATATTAATTATCGCCTTTTGCGTATTTGCGGCGGAGCGCGTTTTTTTTCTTTACACGAAAGGATTTATGTGATAGAATAAAAGTTGGCAAAACATAGCCGGTTATTCTTTATTTTATGAGGTATCATATGATCAGAATCTCTTGTGACACCACGGCGGATCTTTCGGATGAGCTGTACGAGAAGTACAATATTGCCCGTTTGCCCATCTATATCTCCCTCGCAGGAAAGGAATACCGCGACGGCGTGGATATAACCGCCGACGAGTTGTTCGATCTTGTGGACGAGACGGGCGAAATGCCCACCACTTCCGCCCAGAGCATGCACGACTTTAACGAGCATTTCGCCGCCATCCGCGAAAAGGATCCCGGCTGTGAGATCATCCATTTCACGATCAGCCTGGGCTTCTCGACGACGTATAACGTGGCGAAGCTCGCCGCCGCGGAGACCGAGGGCGTCTACGTGGTCGATTCGAGGAACCTCTCCTCCGGCATCGGGCAGACGGTGATCGCCGCCTGCGAGATGGCTGCCGCCGGCATGAAGGCGGAGGATATCGTTAAGATCTGCGAGGAGGATATCATCCCCAAGGTGGATGCGAGCTTTATACTCGATACGCTCAAGTACATGGCGAAGGGCGGCAGGTGCAGCTCGGTCGCGGCTCTCGGCGCGAATCTTCTGCAGCTCAAGCCCTGTATCGAGGTCGTCGACGGCAAGATGCGCGTCGGCAAGAAGTACCGCGGCAAGCTGTCGAAGGTGCTTGTGAGCTATATCCACGACCGTCTTGCCGATCTTGACGACATTCGTCCCGACAGGATATTCGTTACGAGCGCGTGCTGTGATCCCGAGCTTATCAGGATCAGCGTCGAGGAGGTAAAGAGCCTCGGCTATTTCAAGGAGGTGCTCGTCACCAGCGCCGCATGCGCCGTTTCGAGCCACTGCGGGCCGAATACGCTCGGCGTGCTTTTCATCCATAAGTAATCCCAGAGAAAAATAAAATCTTTTCAAAGGAGCGAATCATGAAGAACTATCTCGAAGCAATGGGCATCACGGAGCTTTCCGCGATCTACCGCAACCTGTCTCCCGCCGAGCTGACCGAGCGTGCGCTCGCCCGCGGCGAGGGTAAGCTCGCCAACACCGGCGCGCTTGTCATCAACACCGGCAAGTATACCGGCAGGTCCCCCAACGACCGCTTTATCGTAGACACGCCCGACGTGCATGATAAGGTGGACTGGGGCAAGATCAATATGCCCATCGACCGCGCGAAGGCGGACGCCATCTTCGGCAAGATGTGCGCCTATATGCAGAACCGCGAGGCGTTCGTTGTCGACGGCTTCGTCGGCGCGGACACGAATTACAGCCTGCCCATCCGCGTGGTCTGCGAGAACGCGGCTTCCGCGCTCTTTGCCACCCAGGCGTTCGTAAGACCCAACAAGGAGCAGCTCGATAATTTCAAGCCCGAGTTCACCGTGCTCTGCTGCCCCGGCTTCAAGTGCATCCCCGAGCGTGACGGCACCAATTCCGAGGCCGCCATCATACTCGACTTCGAGTATAAGCGCGTCACCGTCGCCTGCTCCATGTATTCGGGCGAGATAAAGAAGGGCATGTTCTCCGTAATGAACTACCTGATGCCCGAGCGCGGCGTGTTCCCCATGCACTGCTCCGCCAACATGGGCGTCGACGGCGATACCGCCCTGTTCTTCGGCCTTTCCGGCACCGGCAAGACCACCCTTTCCGCAGACCCCAACCGTATGCTCATCGGCGACGACGAGCACGGCTGGTCGAACGACGGCGTGTTCAATTTCGAGGGCGGCTGCTATGCGAAGTGCATCAACCTCTCGAAGGAGAACGAGCCCCAGATCTGGGACGCCATCAAGTTCGGCTCCCTTGTTGAGAACGTCATCATGGATGATGAGAGCCGCGTGCTCGATTATAACGACGGCTCCATCACCGAGAATACCCGCGTCGCTTATCCCGTGGAGTACATCCCCAACTGCGTCATCCCCGGCGTGGGCGGTCATCCCAAGACGGTCATATTCCTCACCGCGGACGCTTTCGGCGTACTTCCTCCCATCGCGAAGCTCGACAAGAACATGGCAATGTACCACTTCGTCACCGGCTATACCGCAAAGCTCGCCGGTACGGAGCGCGGCGTCAAGGAGCCCCAGGCGACCTTCTCTACGCTGTTCGGCGCGCCGTTCTTCATCAAGCATCCCTCGCTCTATGCCGAGATGCTCGGCAAGCGCATGGATGAGCACAACGCCAACGCGTTCCTGATCAACACCGGCTGGTCCGGCGGTCCCTACGGCGTAGGCTCCCGCATGAAGATCAAGTACACCCGCGCGATGGTCACCGCGGCGCTCACCGGCGCCCTCAACGACGTCGAGTACGTCCGTCACCCCATCTTCAACGTGCTGGTCCCCAAGACCTGCCCCAACGTGCCGGATGAGGTGCTCGATCCCCGCGAGATGTGGGCTGATAAGGAAGCTTACGACAAGCAGGCGAAGGAGCTTGCAAAGCTCTTCATCAACAACTTCAAGAAGTACAGCAATATGCCCCAGCACATCATCGACGCCGGTCCCAAGGCGGACTGACGGTCTCTTAAAGCATGAAGCGGAGTCGAAAGACTCCGCTTTTTTGCGCCGCAAAAACCCCGCTGCCATGCGGATTTTCGTGATACAAAAAGAGGCTTCCATAATGACGAATGCGCCCAAGGGTGCATTCACTTAAGGAG
>DGHD01000003.1 GCA_002392505.1 Christensenella sp. UBA3857
CATGCAAGGCGAAAAGCGCAGAAATACTCGAAGAGTTTTTCGAAATACATTGGAAAGTCTTTTGAGCATGGCGGGCGCAGCAGGGCGCTAAAAAGATACCTTTTGAGGCTGTATATCGTTAAGTGAATGCGCCCAAAGAGCGTTCCTTTTTTATGCCGTTATTTACCTTTTCTTTTTACCGCCGCGGGTCTTCTTTTTCTTTGTCAGAACGCCGAGCAGCACCGCTGCGGCGGCTGCCGCGGCTGCGACGGCGATCAGCACCCATACGAAGAGCGGCACCTTTGCGGAGCCGGGTTTGGCAGGTCTGTCGGGTATATCGAGAGCCGTAGGCGTGCCGATGGGCTGCAGAGTCATACCGGACGCCGGGGTCGTCTCTTCCGTGGGCGTCTCCGTGGGCGCCTCCGTGGGCTCGGGCGAGTTCGCGGACGATGGAAGTATTAAATCAAACATCAGGCTGTTCATTTACTGTCTCCTCTTGTGCTTCTGTATTTTCAGCGGATGCTTCGGCGGTGCGTTCGGCTATGCTCCGCTCCAAAGCCCGCCGCTTTGATTTTCTTGTGACCGATACAAGTATGGCAACGACAACGGCGGTCAGCGCAAGCACGACGCAGAGCACCGGAATGCCTATTATCAGCGCCGGAACGAGTATGCCGGGAAAATCGCCCACAACGTCAAGAAACAGGTCCATTTTTTATTCCTCCTTCTTCATTTTACCGAGCTTAACGAGTATCACGATCGACACAGCGAGTGCTGCGGTCGATATCAGTGAGGAAAACAGCACGAGCAGGATCATAATGATCCAGATAAGGCTTATGCCTCCTGCCATCATAATAAAAACCTCCTAAAACAGTATTTTCAATATCAAAGTCCCCAGGCCGAACGAAACGGCGTTGGCGACAAGGGAAACGAGGTAGGGGAGCTTTGCCTCCGCCGCGTGCTTGTAGAAGAAGCCCTCGACGATAAAGACTATGAGCTCGACCGCGATCAGCACGGGGACGCCCGGCAGCTTCGCCCAAACGACGAGCGCGGCGTATATGACGTTCGCAAGCGGGTTCGTCAGTACGTTTACGAGCACGCATACGAGGAGCCCCTGCTTTCTGAGCCCGAACGCGGCGGCGACGGGAAGCTCGAGAGCTATGGTTAGCCCCAGAGCTATAGCAAGCGAAAGGAACGGGCTCATGCCTTTCTCCTTTTGCCGAAGCCCAGGCCGGGTATCAGGAGCGCCAGCGAAACTATGGCGAGCGCACCGTAAAGGATAGGCTGATCGGGCGCTTTGAATGCGAGGAGGACCGGTATCAGCCCCACGAAGAGAGCGGCGGTCAGCAGCCCGAACGCGGCGCCCTGAGCGTTTTTTAGAAGCCGCCTCGAGGCGTGGAGCGTAATGGGCATCGTCATGTTGAAAAGCAACAGGGCTATGAGCCGCATAACGGGCGCGTCGGGTATTATAAGAAGCATCGCGCAGAGCCCGAGGGATACGACAGCCGTCGGCTTTTCGCCGAACGCGTCCGCCGCGAAGCCGCCCGCCGCCTTGCCGAAGGCGAGGAGCAGCACCGGTATAAGCCCCGCAAGCAGCGCCGGGAGCGGGGACAGGTATTCGCCCGTCGAGAACGCGGGGGTGAACCCCATGAAGGAGCGCAGCGCCACGACGAGGAACAGCAGCCCGAGCATCACCGCATAGCGCGGGGGGATATCGACGGAAAACTCCGGATTATCCGAAACGAAGCGCTTTTTAACGCCGCAAAGCATTATGCCCGCGCCCGCGATAACGAGGAGCCCCACGGGGATGAACCATGCGGTCCTGAAAAACGCGGCGAAGAATTTGCCGAGGAAAAGCCCTATCGCGCCCGGGGAAACGAACACGCCGAGCGGTCCCGCCTTCGGGGAGGAATTCATCACCTCTATGCCGCCGCCCACGTGGAACATCCCGTTGCCGAGCCCCGCGACGGCGACCGCGATAAGCGGCGTGCGGGCGAATATGAACGCCGCCGCGACCAAGGCGCAGCCTGCCGCAGCAAAGGGAAGATCGCGGTCAAGCTTATCGGCGATGATGCCGAGCGGGAGCTGGAAAAGGAAGGCGAGCGCGTTGTAAACGACCACGGCGTACCATGCGCTGCCGGTCCCGGAAACGTATCCGAAAAACAGCGCGGCGCACGCCATATCGACGATGAAATGGCTTATGGATAATACCGCCGTTTTTGCCTTCATAAAGCTCCTTAAAAAATCAAAACTTCTCCCTGTGAAGGGGGGTATAGACCATTTTGCCCTTTACGCGCGTGCTCTCGAAAAGGGTTATGCCGGCGACGAGCACGCCCGCCGAAAGGGGCATGCGTTCAAGCTCGCCCGCGGCAAGCTCATCATGCTCGACGCTCCTGCCGAGGGTTATGTGCGGCATATAGCGCTTGTGATCGCGTAAAAAGCCGTTGTCGGAAAGCGCCGCCTCAAGCGACTCGTGCAGTACGTTGAGCTCCTCAAGCTCCCCTTCGACCGTCACCAGCGAAACGCGGTGATTGCCGGAGGCCGTCTTCTCAAAATAACCGTAATGCCCGAGAGTCAGCGTGAACGGGCGGATGTCGCGGCACGCCTCGTGCATGGCGGCGACGGCGCCGGCAAGGTCGTCCGACTCGCCTATGAAATGCAGCGTCACGTGCATATTCTCGACCGGCACGAACCTGCCGCCGGAGGAAAGCCCCTTCAGGGACTTGGAGATGCCGGCAAGCTCCCGCCGCATATCGTTTGATATTTCGATCGCAATAAATAAGCGCATCCGTATCGGCCTCCCGATATTTCTGCGCTTATTATACAACGTTTTTTTCCTGCAGGCAAGACTTATGCGCCCGGGTGGTAAACCGTGCCGACGAAGAGCGGCGTGCCGTCCATGCCGGTTATTACGAACATGAACGGGCGATCGAGGGTGAATTCGACGACGCGCAGCGGCTCGGCGGCGCCGGCAATGCCGATATCCGTGTAAGCGGCGGCTTCAACGCCGTCCTCGTTCATAATGACGCGCGCGCCGTGGGTGACGCTTGAGATGTAAACGCCTTCAAGATCGGTCAGCGGGCTGAAATTCGCGCCGGAGGGGTCGAAGCAATCCGTAACGCCGAGGTTTTTGAGCCCCTTCTCAAGATCGAGCGTCGATTCGACGTCCACCTTGGGCATATGGAGATGTACGACGGCTCCCTGGACCTGAGAATCATATGGGTCGGTGAGTATAGCGTTGAGCGCCTCGCCGTTCTTAACGACGTCCTCAAGCGAAACGCCCTTGTCGGGGAGCACGAACCACACGCCTGTGTTTTCGTTCAAGCCCTTATGGACCATGGTGAAGCCGTTGAGCTCATAATACGACTCGGCGCCGCCGTGCATGAAGGTCACCTGCTCGTCGCCGGTGGGGGACCGGAACGTCTCGACGGTGTTGTTCCCCTCATAGAACTTGTTCGCCCAGCTCGTCTTAAAATACAGGGTGGTCAGTATGTGCATCAGATCCTCGCTGTTCAGCTCAAGCTCGTTCACCTGATCCTTCAAAAGGTCGTGCGTCTGCTCGTTCAGCCAATCGCGGTAAAGCTTTGTGAATTCGGGATCGCCCATTTCGCCCGTGAAGGAGGAAGCGTGGTAGATCTCGCCGAGGGTCTTCAGCGTGTTTTCCTTGATATAGGGGCACGCGCCGTTATCGATCCACAGCGAAGCCGCCGGCAGGGAAATCAGCGCCTTGTTATCGAAATAGTTGGAGATGAAGAGCTTGTTCGCCTGCTCGCGCAGAGACCCGATATCGGGCGCGCCGAGGAGGTCAAGGAGCTGTTCGCGCGTTTCGCCGTCCGCTGTCTCCGCCGCCATGGCGAGCGCCATATACACGTTGAGCGGCGAATAAACTGCGTTTTGGTCCTTCTCGCCGGAGAGCAGGAATTGAGCCGTCGTCGCATTATAGAAGCCGGTGAGCGAGCTTCCCGCATAGAACGCGCTGCTTGCGAGCGTCCGCCTGTAATCAAAATACTTAGAGCTGGGATAATTCGGCGTATCCGGGACGGAGGCGAAGGACGCGCTTACTCCGTCGGGCAGCGTCATGGTCGGCACGATCATGGGAACGTCGAGCGGCTGAGGAGTGAATGCGGGCCAGGTCGGCGCGGGAGAGGGCGCTTCCGTAGGCGCTTCGGAGACCGTTTCTGTGGGCCGGGTGGTCGGATCGGAGGAGGCGGTCTTTTCGCCGGTATCATCCTTCCTTAACGCGCGGGCGGCGAGGAAGGCGCTTAAGCCGACGGCGACCAGCGCCGCGGCGGCGACAGCCGCTCCGATAAAGGGATGCCTTTTCTTTTTGAGCGCCGCGGCGGAGTTTACGTATTCGGGGGCGATATCGCCCATCGCTTTGAGTTTATCTGTATTCATATCATATTCCTTTCAGACTTCGTAGCCGTTGTTTTTAAGGTGGTCCTTGAGCTCTCCCCGGAGGCGCAGCAGGGTCATTTTGACGCTGCTTTCGCTCTTGCCGAGCTTGTTTGCGATATCCTTTACCGGCTCCATGAACCAGTATCTCAATACGAAGATATCGCGCTTCTCCTTCGGCTGGGAGGCGAGGAAGGAGTTTATCAGTCGCTTGAGCTCGTTTGCCGAAGCCTCGTCCTCGACGCTCGCGCGGGAGGGGATCGCTTCCTCTATCTCATGCGTGAGCTCCACGAGCACGGCGCTGCGCTTCTGCGCGCCGGAGCGCTCGGCGCGGTCTATCGCGCGGCAGCGGACGATCCTGCCGATATAGGCGAAGAGATGTCCGTAGGGCTCGTTCGGCGGGATGCTGTTCCATGCCTCGAAAAGCGCGTCGGAAACACATTCCTCCGCGGCATAATCGTCGCGAAGGAGCCTCTCGGCGAGCCTTTTAAGGCGCGCGCCGTATGCTTCGTTTGTCCTTTTAAGAGCGGCTTCGTCCCGCTTCAAAAAGAGACGGATGAGTTCGGCGTCTTCCGTAGTCCTGTCCTCCCGGGGGTTCAAATGACCTTCACCCTTAATATCGGAAAATGACCGCCGCGCGTCACATTGCACGGCAGGCTCATTATAATACGCGGTGTAAAAAGACTCAAGCGGGACGGAGCACACAATATCTTGCGCACCACGCCCGCAAGCGCCCAAAAACCCAAAAATATATTGGGATCTTTTGAAAAAACCCCTTGCATTTTAATAAAGGCAGGGGTTATAATACACCTTGCGGATTTATGTGGGGCGCTTGGTTTTTCGTCCCCCCGCAAATAAGCGGCAGGAGGGCGGCTACTCGCCCTGCACCGAACAAGATAGGAGATTTGTCATGAAGAAGGATATCCATCCTGCGTATGGGGAGAGCATCGTCCGCTGTGCCTGCGGCGAGACCTTCAAGTCCGGCTCCGTCAAGGGCGAGCTCAAGGTCGAAATTTGCTCCAAGTGCCATCCTTTCTACACCGGCCGTCAGAAGCTCGTCGACACCGGCGGACGTGTAGATAAGTTCAAGAAGCGCTACGGCATGAACTAAGTGAAAAAGCAGAATGACCTCGGGTTATCGAGGTCGTTTTGTCTATCTGGAGGTTTATTATGGCTTACGGTTTCAACGTCAAAAAGGTCACGAACGATATAGTTGAATGGATACGCGAATGGTTCGCCGCGAACGGCGCGGGCTGCAGCGCGGTCATAGGCATTTCGGGCGGCAAGGATTCCTCCGTTACGGCGGCGCTGTGCGTCGCGGCGCTCGGCAGGGAGCGCGTAGTCGGCGTAATGATGCCCAACGGCGTCCAGCCGGACATCGATTATTCGAAGATGCTTATAGAGCACCTTGGCATCCGTTCCGTCACCGTCAATATCAAGGAAGCTTACGATGCGCTCGCGGGAGAGGTAACGGAGGGCGTGGGAGAGCTTTCCCGCCAGACCGTCATCAACATGGCTCCGCGCATCCGCATGACGGCGCTTTACGCCGTTTCGCAGAGCATGAACGGGCGCGTCGCCAACACCTGCAATCTTTCGGAGGATTGGGTCGGCTATTCCACCCGCTGGGGCGATTCCGTGGGCGATTTTTCGCCGCTCGCCAAGCTCACCGTGCATGAGGTCATAGAGGTCGGGCGCGAGCTGGGTCTGCCCGGCTACATCGTGGAAAAGGCGCCGTCGGACGGGCTCACCGGCCTGACCGACGAGGATAACCTCGGCTTCACCTACGAAACGCTCGACCGCTATATAAGGACCGGCGTCTGCATACCGGAGGAGAAAAAGGCACTTATCGACAGGAAGCATGAGCTAAATCTGTTCAAGCTCTCGATGATGCCCGCCTTCCCGTATGAGCCGGAGGAGGAATAATGCTGTATCTCGTCCGCCACGGGGAGACAAGCTATAATGCGGAGAAAAGGCTCCAGGGGCAGCTCGACGTGCCGCTCAACGAAAAGGGCGTCCGCCAGGCTGAGGCGCTTGGCGTATGGCTCAAGAACCGCGGCATGAAATTCGATGCGCTCTATACGAGCAGGCTTTCCCGCGCGTACGAAACGGCGCGCATGATAGGCGATACCCTTGGGCTTGAACCCACGGTGATAGGCGGCGTGGAGGAGATATACTTCGGCTGCTTCCAGGGGCACACCTTCGACGAATGCGCGCGCCTCTATCCCGAGGCGTACGCGGATTATCTCATCCGCCTTGCCGGGTCGAACGCCCACGGCGGGGAGACCGGGCGCGAGGTGATGGAGCGCGCGAGAAGGGCGATACTGAGCCTTCCCGAGGCGAAGGAGGGCACGGCGCTCGTCGTCTGCCACGGCGCGGTCATTGGCTACCTTCGCGGCGCGGTCATCGGCCGGGATCTTACCGATATCAAGGACCTGATACCCGGGAACGCCCGCCTCGTCGAGTTCGACGACAGGGCGCTCGAGAAGCTGAAAAACTATAAATGAGAACAGGCATAATAATACCGGGGAGGCTCCATCCCCGGTATTTTTGTCGGGACCCCGCGGTCCCCTCGCCGAAACGGAAAATTGTATTTTCAAAATGAAGTCAAAAAAAGCTCCTCATGGGCGGTTGTGCCGCAGGGGAGCTTTTAATGTTGTTGTATCAGAACACGTCCTCGACGATCTTATCCGGGCGCTGATCGAGCTTTTCCGGGTTGTTGAGATAGCGGCGGAAGAGCTTGAAAGCGGAGGCGTAATAGAACCCGTCGCAGATGCGCTCGTCCATAACGATCGTGTAATCGACGTACTTTTTGTGCACGGGTGCGCCGTCCTCGCCGGTCTCGGTCTCGGTATGCCGTGCGCCGAAGGCGATGAACACGGGGATATTGCCGAAATCATACAGGTGATGGAACACGGGCGGCACGCCGAGCGAGCCGAGCGCGGTCACGAAAACGGAGCCGTGGAAGGGCGAGAGCCGCATGAGCCAGCGGGGGAGGAGCCCGAAGTAATCGAGCGTTTTAAGGAACCAGATAAGGAATTTCTTGACCACGCCGGGAACCGCGTTGACGAGGCCGGCAAGCTTGTCGAAGCCGGAATCGAGGGGCGTGTTCTTAGCCTCGACGACCTGCTCGTTGAACTTGCGGTAGACGTCCTCCGCGGTGTCCTCCGGGGAGAAATAGACGGTGACTATCGTTTCGGGCGCCTCGGCGGTCATGTCCTTCTTTACGACCATCGAAAGCTCCATCTCGCCGTCGCGGGTGAATATCTTCTGCCCGCTGATGAAGCGGTTGCAGGCGGGGCGCTGCGAAATGACGCGCACGTACGCGGCGGCGATGGCGTGCATCGTGCCGAAGCCGTCGAGACCCTCCGCTCTCTTTTTCCTGATGTATTCCTCAAGACGGGTGCATTCAAGGGTGTCCCTGAAATAGACCGCGGCGCCGTTGCGGTTGGGCATTATGTATATCGCGACGCCGTTAAGGGGATCGAGCGACCTTATAAGGCGGCCGTCCGGTCTGTCGCCGCGGCGGGGACGGAATTTCTCCGACGAGTACTTCTTCATGAATATGGCGGCCGCTGCGAGCGAAGCCATCATGAGGAGTATCGATATCTCCCTAACGAGGGCGGGGGTATCGGCGCCGGATTTTACCCACGCCGGGATATCGAGCACGAATAGATGCACGATCAGCGGGAGCAGGAATACGAGCACGGCGGGGAGCTTCGTCCTTATCCTGTACGCGTTTACGGTAAGGTCCCATATCACGGCGGCGGCGATATAAAGCAGTATGCAAAGCACAAGGTGCCACCAGTGCGTTACCTCGCCGCAGGCGGGATCGGCGAACATATAGCTGATCCTTGCGATGAAGAAGCCCGCGCCCAAAAGCACGGGGAAGCTCGTTTTATAGAGCCTGTCCTTACCGTGGCCGATAAGCTCGGCAGAGAAAGCGACAGCGGCGATAACGGGCAGTATGCACAGCAGCACGAGCGCCCAGCCGTTGAACGCGCTTTCGGTCCTGAGCGGCGTTTCGAGCCAATTATTCGCGGCGAGCACGATGCGGAGCAGCACGGCGGCGAGCATCAGCGCCGCGGAGACCCACGCGCCGGCGTTCTTTAATGAAATTCCAAATGATATCTTGCGGTTATCCATGTTTACATTATATCACGCCGGGCGGAATAATCAACGATTTTTCTTGGCTCCGCAAAGTTTTTTTCAGGCGTTTTCCCGGCTGTTGGCGCGGATCATGGCGATAAACGCCGCTTCGCTGCGCCTTCCCCACACGCCGTCGGGAACGAGGGGCTTTCCGTCCGCATCCTTATATCCCGCGGTGGAAAGCGCCTTCTGCATGGCAAGGAAGGCTTCCCCACTCATGGGGGGATCCGTCAGCCTGAAAAGCGTGACGCGCGGGCTGAAAGCGGAATAGCAGATATCGAGGTCGACCTTTCCTTCAATGCCCGGCACGTCGCCCTTCCCGCGCTGCCACATGGCGAGATCGAACCCGGGGGAGGGCTTTTTCTTTCTCCAGGAGGCGAGCCAGACGGGATATTCGTCCCGCACCGCCGCGGGGATAAGGTTTTTGAACCAATCGCGGTTCGAGTAGAGCATGGGGCAAAAACCCGCCCGCTCGATAACGCCGAGGAACGCCGTTATGATATCGCCGCGTTCGACTTCGGTCATGCTCCCGAAATGACTGCTCTCGAAATCGAGCGCTGCGGGGTAATCGAGCCCGATATCGCCGATAAGCTCCAGCGCGGCCTGCGCCTCATGCCGGGCGGCGTCTGCGGAGACCGCCTTGCTGTAAACGTAAGCGCCGGCGTGAAGCCCGGCGTTCAGCGCGCCGAGGGCGTTTTGGCGGAATTTAGGATCGGGCTTTAAGCCCTGCATCGCCTTTATCATGGCAAAGCCGACGCCGCTTTCCCTTACGCGCGCCCAGTCGATATCGCCCTGCCATTTCGAAACGTCTATGCCGTTTATCTCCATAGGAACTCCTTTAAGGCTTTTCTTCCATACTATGTCCGCAAAGGGAATCTTGTGTTGAAATGGGGCGCGGGATATGATAAAATGATAAAAACCCTTTTGGAGGATGCTATGCAGCGCATTTCGAAAGACGAGTATTATCTCAACATCGCGGCGGCGGTCGCGCAGCGTTCCACCTGCTTAAGGCGCAGGTACGGCGCGGTCATAATCAAGAACGACGAGATCATTTCCACCGGCTACAACGGTTCTGCAAGGGGCGAGGCCAACTGCTGCGACGAGGGCGAATGCTGGCGCGCGCGCAACAACATCCCCCATGGCGAACAGTACGAAAAATGCGTCGCCGTGCACGCGGAGCAGAACGCCATAATCTCCGCCGCAAGGCGCGATATGCTGGGCTCCACGCTCTATCTTGCCGGCTTTGACGAGAACGGCGAAATGGCAAGCCCCGCGCCCTGTGTGATCTGCTCAAGGCTGATCAAGAACGCGGGCATAAAGGATATAGTCGTCAGGACGGAAAACGGCGTCGAAAGGAAGAACGTATGCGAGTTATAAACCCGTATTTTGAGATCATCACCCCCGTCGACCGCGAGGAGGTCTACCGCCATATAGAGCTCTGCGGCAGGGTGTGCTATAAATCCGAGGAGAAGGTGGGCGAGGGCAGCGCCGAAAGGCTCATCCGCTCCATGCTCGCCCGCGGGCACGAGAGCCCCATCGAGCATTATTCGATCAGCGTCCGCGTGATCTGCGACCGCGGCGTTTCGCATGAATGGGTGCGCCACCGCGTCGCCAGCTATTCGCAGGAATCCACCCGTTACTGCAATTATTCAAAGGATAAATTCGGCGGCGAGATCACTTTCATAAAGCCCGCGAAGCTTGACGAGGGCACTCCGGAGTACGAGGCTTGGGCAAGGGCGATGGAGAACGCCGAGAGGAGCTATTTCGAGCTGCTTCAGATGGGCGTCGCGCCCGAGACCGCAAGGAGCGTGCTGCCGAACTCCTTGAAGACCGAGTTCATCTGTACTATGAACCTTCGCGAGTGGAGGCATTTCTTCAAGCTCCGCACCGCGCCCGCCGCGCATCCCGATATGCGCGCCGTCGCCTGCCCGCTGTATGAGAAATTCAGGGAGCTCCTGCCCGTGTTTTTTGAGTGAATATGGAAAGCGTAAACGAACTTGTAAACAGACTGCGCGAAAAAATGCCCGTGATCTCACACGGGCTGTTTTCGTTGGAGGAGTACATTTTGCTCCCGTTTTACGGCGGGAACGTGATGCTGCGCTTCGATATCACGCGCCCGGCGGAAAGGAGCGGGCTCGACGCGCTCGAAAGGGAGCTTTACCGGCTCTTGCCGGAGGGCGTATTCGCCGACTTCATGGGCGGCGTTTACCGCGCGGCGGGGCTCGATATGGCTTCGCTCGCGGAAAAGAGCGCAAAATGCGCGGGATACTACCGGGATGAGGAGATCCCCGTTTCGCCCTATCGGGACGAGGTGATCGGAGAGGCGAAAAGGCTCCTTCGCCTTGCGGAGCTTCCCGAGGATCTCCCCGTTTGGGAGATACAGCCGGATGAGGACGAGACGGCGCTGCTGATCCTTTCGGACAGGCAGGAGGTGCTGAAGCGCTTTGAAGCGGACGGCAGGCTTTACACGGTATTGACCGTTGAGACGGAGCCCTGCGAAGGGCTCATAAAGGCGGCGGCGTTCGCGAAGCGCTCGGGGATATCGCTTCTGAGCGCGATAGACAGGGCGTGAATGAGCATAAGAAAGGCGCGGAGCGTGATCGCTCCGCGCTGTATTATTATTCCGAAACCCCGAGATATTCGTAATCCTCGTTTTCGATCGCCTGCTTTACCCGGGCTTCGTCGAACGCGCCGGAGAGCGCGATATCGACCCGGCCGGTTTCGAAGCTCGCCTCGGCGGAATCGACGAAATCGAGCGCTTCGAGCGCCTTCTTGACGCTTGCCTCGCAATGATGGCACATCATCCCCTCGACGCTTACGGTCACAGAATTCGCTTTGGGAGCGGCGGGGAGGGGGATATCCGCCTTGACGCGGCGCTTCCTCACGGGCCTGTCGTGCTTGGGGCTCTTTATCTTCAGGAAGTTCAGCCGAAGCGCGTTCAGGCATACCGTTACGCTCGATAAGCTCATTGCGGCGGCGCCGATCATCGGGTTCATTTTAAGCCCGAACAGACCCGCGGCGAGCGGTATGCAGATGAGGTTGTAGAAGAACGCCCAGAAGAGGTTTTCCTTTATGTTCCGGAGCGTGCCCCGCCCGAGGCGCACGGCGGCGGCAACGTCGTTAAGATCGCTGTTCATAAGCACTATGTCGGCGGAGTCTATCGCAACGTCCGTGCCCGCGCCAATCGCGACGCCTATATCGGCGCTTGTGAGCGCCGGCGCGTCGTTGATTCCGTCGCCGACCATGGCGGTCCTGCCGCGCTCCTTGAGGGAGCGGATCACGGCTTCCTTGCCGTCGGGCAGCACGCCCGCGATAACGTCCGTTACGCCCGCCTTATTGCCTATCGCGCGGGCGGTCTTTTCATTGTCGCCGGTGAGCATGACTACGTCAAGGCCGAGGTTTTTAAGGTGCTCCACCGCCTCGGGAGAGGTGGGCTTTATAACGTCCGCAACTGCAATAAGCCCCAAAACGCGCCCGTCCTTCGAGAAGAAGAGGGGCGTTTTTCCCTCCTCCGCGAGGGCTTCCGCCCTGCCGAATACGGGGCTTGCTTCGCTTGACTCCGATATGAACCGCGCGTTCCCGCCGCGGACGAGGCTGCCGGATATGACGGCCTCGAGCCCGTTGCCGGGGAGTATGCGGAAGGAGCCCGTCTCAAGCGGCTCGACGCCGAGCTCCCGCGCCCTTTCGACTACGGCGCGGGCGAGGGGATGCTCGCTCTTTGCTTCGAGCGACAGCGCAAGCTGAATAAGCTCGCTCTCCGTTACGCCCTCCGCGGGGAGTATGTCGGTCACGCTGGGCGCGCCCTCCGTAACGGTGCCGGTCTTGTCGAGCACGACGGAATCGATCCTGCCGACGTTTTCAAGCGCTTCGCCTGTCTTTATAAGTATGCCGTTCCTTGCGCCGAGGCCGTTTCCGACCATTACCGCGACTGGCGTGGCAAGCCCGAGCGCGCACGGACAGGATATGACGAGCACCGATATCGCCCTTGCAAGAGCGAAGCTCGCGCCCCTGCCGGCGATCAGCCAGCCCGCGGCGACGATCACGGCAATGCCGATGACCGCGGGCACGAACACGGCGGAGACCCTGTCCGCAATGCGGGCGATGGGCGCTTTCGTTGCGGCGGCGCCCACCACCATTTTGATAATCTTGCTTAGCGTCGTATCTTCGCCGACCCTCGCCGCGCGGCATTTCAAGTAGCCGGAGGTGTTTATCGTGGCGGCGCTCACGCGGGAGCCGGGCTTTTTGTCGACGGGTATCGATTCGCCGGTCAGCGCGGATTCGTTAACGGCGCTTTCGCCTTCTATGACCTCGCCGTCGACGGGTATCGAAGCGCCGGGCTTGACGATAAAGATATCGCCAACCCGCACGAGGTCGGCGTCGATCTCCTCCTCCGCGCCGTCCCGAAGCACGATCGCGCGCTTCGGCGCAAGCTTTATAAGGCTCTTCAGGGCGTTCGTCGTCCTGCCCTTCGAGATGGACTCGAGGAGCTTGCCCACGGTTATGAGAGCGGGGATCATCGCTGCGGACTCGAAATACAGCTCGTTATGATAGACCTCCATCATATCGGCGGAGGCGGCGCCGGCGGTCGCCATGCGGCAGAGCTTTAAGAGCACGTACACGCTCCAGGAAAAGGACGCCGTGGAGCCCAGCGAAACGAGGGTGTCCATATTCGGCGCGCCGCGGAAGAGCGAGGAATACCCGCTCGTAAAGAATTTCTGATTGACGATCATAACCGCGGCGGCAAGCAGCAGCTGTATTATGCCGAGCGCGATATGCTCATGCTCGAGTACCTTCGGAACGGGGAACCCGAGCATATTGTGCCCCATCGTGATATACATGAGAAGCATCAGGAACCCCGCCGATACTGCAAGCCTTTTTATGAGGCGGGGCGTTTCGGTGTTTTCAAGAAGGTCCCCCGCAGGGGCGGCTTTGGTCTCTTTGGACGCGCCGGAATAGAGCGAGGCTCCGTAGCCCGCTTTCTTAACGGCGGCAATGACCGCCTCGGGACTGGCGGTACCCTCGACGCCCATTGAGTTGGTGAGCAGGCTGACGGCGCAGCTTTCGACGCCCTCTACCTTCGACACGGCTTTTTCGACGCGCGCCTGGCATGCGGCGCAGCTCATTCCCGTTACCTTGTATTGAACCATAAAAACCTCCCGATACGGTCCAATGATATCACACGGCGAGGTGAAGTTCAAGGCCAAAACATATATTCCGCGCCGCGCCTGTTTTTTGTTGACAAAATATAAAAAAAGTGGGATAATGACTTTTGTGCCCGCAGTTTCCGTTTTGTGGGCGAATATTTATTATGGAGAATGATCGATCAATATGGAAAAGATAGTCATCGCACTGGGCGGCAACGCTCTTCAGGAGGCGGGCAAGCCCGCGACAGCAGCCAATCAGCTCGAGGTCGTTGAGAAGACTTCGGAGTACATCGCCGATATCATCGAGCAGGGTTATACCGTCGCGCTCGCGCACGGCAACGGTCCGCAGGTCGGCAGGATCGTCCTCCAGAATGAGGCGGCAAACAACGTGACTCCCGCGCTGCCCTTCGACGTTTGCGGCGCAATGAGCCAGGGCTATATCGGCTATCATATGCAGCAGGGTCTTGAGAAGGTCTTAAGGCGCCGCGGCAACCATACCCGCGTGGCGACGGTCGTCACCCAGGTCGTCGTCGACCGTGAGGATCCCAAGTTCAAGAATCCGTCGAAGCCCATCGGTCCCTTCTATTCCGAGGAGGAGGCGAAGGCGCTCGAGGCGGAGCGCGGCTACGTTATGAAAGAGGACGCCGGCCGCGGCTGGCGCCGTGTCGTCGCAAGCCCCATGCCCGTGGAGATCGTTGAGCTCGACGCCGTTAAGTGCCTCATGGCGGGCGGCTTCGTGCCCATCACCGTGGGCGGCGGCGGCATCCCCGTCTATAAGGATGAGAACGGCAACTACATCGGCACCGCCGCCGTTATCGACAAGGACCTCGCTTCCGAGCGCCTTGCCGAGGATATCGACGCGGACGCGCTCGTAATACTCACCGCCGTCGAGAAGGTATCCATCAACTTCAACAAGCCCGATCAGGTCGACCTCGACGTGCTCACCGTTGAGGATGCGAAGCGCTATATTGCCGAGGGGCAGTTCGCGCCCGGCTCCATGCTCCCGAAGGTCGAGGCGGCGCTTAAGTTCGTCACGTCGAAGCCCGGCCGCAGGGCGATCATCACCAGCCTCGATAAGGCTGTGGAGGCGCTGAAGGGCGCCGCAGGCACGACGGTAAAATAATAAAACGAATACGAACGCGGGATCGGCGGATCCCGCGTTTTTTTGTTGCCCGCTCATAATATTTTCGCCGTTCAGGAACAAAACGGCAGGCTCGCGCTTTGATATGCAAGGAAAGCCGCGAGAGTGAAGCCCAACACGGCGTAAAGGCGGGGCTCGCCGCCGTTCGCGTCAAGGAGCGAAAGCGCGAACAGAGCGGCGGGCAAGAGCGCCGCCAAAACGTCCGCCGCGTGGAAAAGTACGAGAAGGGGCAGCCGCGCCCTTCTCCCCTTGAGCCGTTTGAAATAGAGCCTGCCCGGCAGCCGCACAAGGAACACGGACAGCCCCGCCGCGATCCCGGCGCGCGCCATCGCAGCGAGCACGTCAAGCTCGAGAAGCGAGCTGCGCATCAGCTGAAGAGCCTTGAAAGGAGCGAGCCCTTTTTCTTGGGGATGGGCTCCTCGTACTCTATAAGACCTATCTCGCCCTCGATCACTACCTGTCCGTTGTCGAGATCAAGGCGCGTTATGTGCAGGCATTCGCCGGCGATATTCATGTCGCCGGCGTCGGTTTTGAGCGCCACCTCGTGCTCGTTGAAGCAGCCCACGTCGGTAACGCCGCTGACGGTCAAAAGGCTCCTGTTCTCCATATGAACGGAGTGCGAGCGCAGGCGAAGACAAGAGGCGTCGTTTGTTTTTGGTTCATTCATCGCTTTTCATTCCCCGGCAAAGCCGAAGGGGACCTCCTTTTTTATAAGCGTATTCGCGTGCGCGGCGGAAAATCACCGCGGACGGATCGGATAAACGCGTATTTTTTCTTGACAAAAGGCATATAAATGTATTAGTATGTGATAAGGGCGAAATCGTTTCCCTTCTCACATCACATGTTTTTCCATTCATCCGGTACGATTTTTTCAGGAGATCCTATGACAAGAGAAATGCTGCTCGAAAAGAGCCTCGATGACCTCAGGCTGATCGCAAAGACGGTCGGTCTTAAAGCTGTTACGAAATACCGCAAGGCGGAGCTTGCCGAGCTTATAATCAAGAGCGGGGAAGCCGCCGCCGAAAACAGAGCGGAAGCTCCCGCCGAGGAGAATGATGCGGCGGAGCCAGCGCCCCGCAGAAGGGGAAGACCGAAAAAGGTCAAGGAGGAGCCTGCCGCAAAGAAGCCTGCGCCGAAGAAGAGGCCCGAAGCGGAGGAAAAGCCCGAAAAGGAGGAACCGGTCTCCGATGCGGAGCCCGCGGCGGCGCCGCCTGCCGAAAAGCAGGAGGGCAAGCGCTGGCAAACGTATAAGGAATATCGCCGCAGGGAGCAGCCGCAGCCCTCTGATCAGCACCGCACGCAAAGACCCGCTGTCGGCGCGCCGGCGGAGGAAGGCAGGCAGCCGAGGTTCATCCGTGAGCAGGAGCGAAAAAGCTACCTGCCCGACAGGAACGACCGATACCGCGAAGCCGTACAGCAAAGGCAGGAGCCCGCTGCAGAGCCGCAGCGGTATTACCCGCAGGAGGGCGAGGACGCGCGCGTTCGTCAGGGACGCGAGGGTTATTACAATGCCGAATACGGCACCTCGAATCCCGCCGTGCCGGAGCTGCTTGAAGCCGGCGAATGCGGGGACGCGGAGGGCATCCTCGAAATAGTGGGCGAGGGCTACGGCTTTTTAAGATGCGACAATTACCTGCCCGGGCCGAGGGACGTTTACATTTCAAACGCGCAGATACGCCGTTTCCGTTTGAAGACCGGCGATAAGGTAGCGGGGAAGACCCGCCCCTCGCGTGAGAACGACAAGTACATGGCGCTCCTTTACATAACCGCCGTGAACGACTGCCCGCCGGAGGATATCGTGCAGCGAAAGCCCTTCGAGGAGCTCGTGCCGATATTCCCCAACGAAAGGTTCACCCTCGAAACGAAGGACGCCGTGGGCAGCGAAAGGCTCGCGATAAGGCTCATCGACCTCATGGCGCCCATAGGCAAGGGGCAGCGCGGCATGATAGTCAGTCAGCCTAAGGCGGGCAAGACGACGCTTTTGAAGAACATCGCCAACGGCATAGCGAAGAATTACCCTGAGGTAACGCTTATCGTGCTGCTGATCGACGAACGACCGGAGGAGGTCACCGATATGCAGCGCAGCATAAAGGGCGAGGTGGTCTATTCCACGTTCGACGAGCTCCCCGAAAGGCATACCCGCGTCGCAGAAATGGTGCTTGAGCGCTCGATGCGTCTGGTAGAGCAGGGCAGGGACGTAGTCGTGCTGCTCGATTCGATCACAAGGCTGGCGAGGGCGTATAACCTGACCATCACCCCCACCGGGCGCACCCTCTCCGGAGGCATGGATCCCGGCGCGCTCGTCAAACCGAAGCGCTTCTTCGGCGCCGCAAGGAATATCGAGAACGGCGGCAGCCTTACCGTCATAGCGACGGCGCTCGTCGAGACGGGCTCGCGCATGGACGATATGGTGTATGAGGAATTCAAGGGCACCGGCAATATGGAGATACATCTTGACCGCCGCCTTTCCGAACGAAGGATATTCCCCGCCGTCGATATCTATAAATCCGGCACCAGACGCGACGAGCTGCTGCTCTCTCCGGAGGAGCTCGAATGCGCGACGCTCGTCCGCCGTATGCTCTCCGCGGGCAGCGCCGCCGACGTCACGGAGGAGGTCATCGACATGCTCAACAAGACCGAGTCGAACGAGGATTTTTTGACGAACGTTAAGAAAAAGCTCACCGGCTACGGCTCGAAGGGCTATACCGTGGGAAGAGCATTCTCAAGATAAAAAAGACCGAACCGGATCAAAGCCCGACGGCGATAAGGCTATTTCAAAGACAGCAGTCCTGACGCACGCAAGCCGGCTGCGAGCCGGAATTGCGATCGATTTTGTGCGAGCGGGCGCCGCGTCAGGCGCGGGACCTCGTCCGATCAGGTATGAGGAACCGCTTCCGCGGGGCGATCCCGCAGTATGAGAGCAAATAAAGACTCTGCAGTGATTTTTCTGCAGAGTCTTTTAAGCTGGTACTGAAATCAAATAGCGCCTTATGACCATTCAGCATATCTCAGGCCGGTTTTTCATTTCATCATCCGATGCCGGGAACGATCCTTCAGCAATTACCGATAAGATCCTCCGGCTTAACTTTGAGTATCGCGGCAAAACGGGCGGCGTTTTTTGCCGAGATCGGTCTGTTGCCGCACATGTATTTGTAAATTATGCTTTTGCCGACGCCGCAGACCTCGGCAAAGGTCTGCCCCGTGAAGCCTCTTTCTCGCAGGATGCGACGAAACTTTGTCACAGAAAATTCCCCCCTTTTCATTGGACAAAGACATTCTTTGTAATATTATAACACGTTAACAGTGTAAAGTCAAAAATAAAAACAAGTTTTTTTGTTAGCAAAACCGCCCGGGCAGGTATGCCCGGGCGGCTGACAATAAAACTCCGGTTATTGATCGCGCATATTCTTCGTCACGAAACCCAGCTGTATGCAGTTGAAGAACGTGAGGAGCGTGAGCATCGCGCCGCGGACGGCGGCATAGAAGAGATATTCGTTGTATTCAAGCTCCTTGATCACCTTGCCGTGCTCGACGAGCGCATAGCCGCCTTCGACGACCTTCGGCGAGCCTCCGCTCATAATGGATATGAAGAACGAAACGATGAAAACGACGATCGAAACGTAATAAACGATCGCGTTGAGTATCTCAAGGAAGCCGTGCGGCTTCTCGAGCTTGTAGGGGAATTTGTTCTTGAAAAGACCGATAGCGGCGGCTGCGCCGATCGTCAGCGCGAAAACGCCGAGCGCGATATAAAGCTGCGTCTTCGGCCAATAACAGGCGCAGGGCACGGCGATAATGGAGATGATCCACGAGGCAAGGCAGAACGCAAACTGCCCGCGGCTGATGAAGACCTCCCTTTCGCGATCCATGCTTTCGATTATTTCACTTGTCGAAAGACCGGAGTATTTACCCATGGCGTCCTCCTTTGTCGTCAGTTATTCGCGAGCGCATCGGCTCTGCGGACGTATTCCGCCCATGCGGAATCGGAAAGATGATAGTAGTTTCTGAGGTTTTTGAGAGCGTAGTCGGGGCGCTTCGCGATGCAGTTTCTGAGGGACGAAAGCTCCGACTGCCATCCGGCGTAAGTCGCGGGCATGTGCCAGCGCGATATCTGCCGGGGCATTTCGGGCGCGTACTCGCTCGCGAGCTCGTCGAACAGGGGCAGCGCGTTTTCCTTGTTGAAACGATATTTCACCTCATAGATATAGCGGGTTATGAATTCGTCCCGCCACTCCTTGTTCTTGTTGAGCGCGCAGAAGATATCCATATTGGTTATGTACCCGTGCGCGGAGGAGACTCCGTTCGGATTGAAGTAGGCGGGGAGTATGTTGCCCGCGGGGGAGTTCCCGTACATGGCGTAGTCGGAATCGTAGAATATCGCACGCCACTTAACGGCGTCGTCGGTGGTATGCCAGTATTTCTGGTTGAACATATCGCCGTCGTAAAAATATGTCCTTGCGATAAGATAGTCGATTATCGAATCGGTATCAACGTACTGTGCAAGGCGGTCGAAATTCGCCTGCTGGGAGGTGTCGAGCGTCTGGCAGAGCTTTCGCATCTCGTTCCAGCGGTCCTTGGTGCCGGCGAGCATGTAGCCGTTGCGCTTCGCTATCTCCACCGTATCGCGGTCGATCCCGTAATGCGAGGCGACGTAATCCTCGTTCAAGTTTTCCTTGAGATCGTAAACGCCGCGGTATTCGCCGTTGATGTACACTATCACGGGGCGGAACGACGCGATGTCGATATTCATGCCCATGCAGATCCTGTCGATGTACGAATCCCTGATATGCGCGAAATAGGCGTCCTGCCCGCCGTTCCTTAAAAGGACGGAGCGAAAGCTCGATATCTCACAATCGTCGAAGAACGGGAAATCGAGGCTGCTTCTGCCGTAGCCCGCGCGAAAGTACAGGGAGAGCGATTTTTGCGGATAGACCGCGGTGGACGCGCCGGAGACCTTGACTCCCGCGCCGGAGGAGACGGCAAGCCGCCCGTCCATATAATACTCCATAGAGCAGGGAACGCGGTCGCCCTTTTTGACGCCGCCGTTCTGGCTCATCTGGGCGCGGTACATGCGGGAATAATCCTCGGAACTCAACGATATGCACACGACGGGCAGCGTATGCTGATCGCCCGTCAGGAAGGTGCGTGATACGGGAGCGCTGGGTATTAGCCCCGAACGGTACGTGCGCGCGCGGATGGCGGTGCCCTTCGAGATCGTGATGGGGGAGGTATAGAGCTTTGAATTCTGCGTAGGCGCGGAGCCGTCAAGGGTATAACGGATCTCGGCGTCCTGCGTGGAGGTGGAAAGGCTTATCTCGGTGCCGCCGGAGACGTAGAGGTTATTCGACGAAAAAACCGGCTCCGCGGCGTGTCCGGAAACGGGGCTTGCGTTAGGAAAGCCCTTCGTGGGCGTCGTAAAAAAACAGCGCTCTCCAGTCTGGGAAAGATTGGCTCTCCCGCTGGTCACGCCGACGCCAGTCACGCCGGAGTCGAAAACGTCCGTAACTCCGCCCGCGGGATCGATAAGATAGACGGTGTCGCCGCTGCCGGATACGGAAAAGGTCCGCTTCCCGCAGTTGAAAACGGCGTACCCGCCTGCGGAGACGGAGAACCCGTCAAGCTTATATTTCTTCGGCTTTGCGGGGTCGTCGGTAAGGCTCCACCCGTTAAGCGAGACGGAGGAGCCGGAGCCGTTGTAAAGCTCGATCCAGTCGGCGCCGCCGCTCCCGACGGCGTGGACTGCGGAGACCTCGCTGATATAGACGGAGTGCGCGTTGAAGCCTCCCGCATCGGCAAACTGCTCGAGCCCGTAGGTGGTATTAGATCCGCCGGGCGTCGGCGCGGCGTAATAGCGTATCTCGTTCGCGCCGTTCCTGCCGACGGAGACGTTCGGGTTGATGCCGGCGGGGATCTCAATGGAATCATATTCCATGCCGTCGAGCTTGGAAAGGTAAATGCTCTCGCCCTCCGAAAGACCGAACGGGGCGTGTATCTCGCCGTCGATGGTCTCGTTCCCGGAGAGGAATATGACCACAAAGCACTTGGGCAGCAGCGCGACCTTCGGCAGCTGCCATTTGGTAAGATCGTCACCCCTGTCGGAAAGGCAATAATATGAAAGATCGACGGGGAGATCGGACTGGTTGTAAAGCTCCACCCAGTCGCTCCTGTCGCCGTACGCGTCGATAACGCTGTACTTGTTGTTCGCAAGCACCTCGTTGATAATGAGCGGGGCGGAGGCAGGCTCCATCGCGGTCCATTCGACGGTATCGAAGAGCCGGTCGGAATTCTCCCCGCCCTTCGTAACGAAAGCGGTGTATTTAACGCCGAGATCCGTCTTGACCGCCGAAACGCCGTCCGGCATGGCGGGATCGAACTCGGCTCGGTCGATCTCCTTGTGGAGATTGTTGAAGAGATACAGCGCGGTCTCGCTCCTGCCCAATTTGAAGGAGGCGGTGAGCGGCGAATCGGGATCGAGCTCGTTCAGCTCGGCTACTACGAACGCGCCGGGGGCGAGCTTTTCGGAGGGGAATACCCACTTCATGGGATCGTGCTCGTCGTCCGAAAGACTGTATGAGGAAAGGTCGATCTCCTCGTCGGATACGTTCCTGAGCTCCGCCCAGCCGTTTTTGCCGTTAACGAGCTCGCTTATACGCAGAGCGTCCGCGGCGGGCGCCTCCTTGGCAGCCTCGTCAAAGGTGGGGAACACGTTGGAATTCTCCGCCCCGAAAGTGGGCAGATTGGAGTAGCCGTAAGATCCGTCGGCGTTTCGGGCGTAGGAGATATCCGCGGCAAGATACGGTACGGTCACCATGTCGGAGCGGTTCTCGAGCGCGGAAAGGTAGATCTTTTCGCCGGAGCGGGATATGCCGAAGGGCGCGATGAACACCGAATCGCTCTCGGGAACGTTGGTCTCGGGTATGCAGAGGACGGTCAAAAAGCCGCCTGCGGGTATGCTCGTGCCATCCGGGAATTTGAGCGCGCGCTGATAGGCGGGGTTGTCCGCGAGCCTCCAACCGGAGATATCCGTATCCTCGCCGGACGTGTTTTTGAGCTCCACCCAGTCGGCGGCGCCGTAATCGGGATCGATATGGCTCAGCGTATTGACGGAGACGACCTCGTTTATCACCACGCCGTCAAGTCCCGCCTTTTTGCCGGGAGCGGGCGAGGCTCCGGGCTCGCCGCCGGAGCTGCAGCCGGAGAGCGCGATCGCCGAAAACGCCGCTGCCGCGGCAAACGTGAGAAACTTCATAAAAGCTTTATTATTCATGGACATGCCTCAATTCCACATATTCAGACATTTTATTATATCACTTATTATGTGAAAATGGAAGAGGCGGAAGCCGGGAATAAAAGGAAAAAGCCGCGGGGAATGTACCCTCCGCGGCTTTTTATGCTTCTTTCAGCCGTTCATTCTTTTTATGCTCGCGGCGATCTGCCTGCCGGTGGGAGTGGCGGCAAGTCCGCCCTTTGCGGTCTCGCGGTATTCGGGGCGTATCTCGCGCCCGACGGCGTACATGCTCGTCACCACCTCGTCGAAGGGGATGAGACTCGTTATCCCGCAGAGCGCCATATCGGCGGAGAGCAGCGCGTTCGCCGCGCCCATGCCGTTTCGCTTGATGCACGGGCATTCGACGAGCCCCGCAACGGGATCGCAGACGAGCCCTTCGATGTTCTTTATCGCGATCGCGGCGGCGTCGAGGCATTCCATGGGCGTGCCGCCGGAAAGCTCCACAAGTGCGGCGGCGGTCATAGCCGCGGCTACGCCGGTCTCCGCCTGGCAGCCTGCGGCTGCGCCGGAGATGGAGGCGTTTTTCGCAAAGAGCATGCCTATCGCGCCCGCGCAGAAGAGCCCTTCAACAAGCTGATCGTCCGTCCATCCGCGGGATTGCGAGCATTCGAGCAGTACGCCGGGGAGTATCCCCGAAGCGCCCGCGGTAGGCGCGGCGACTATCCTGCCCATGGCGGCGTTGACCTCCACCACCGCCATCGCGGCGGCGGCGGCATGGCAGGTCTCGTGCCCGGAGAGGGGATCGAGGTCGCCGTAGCGGTAAAGCGTCATCGCCTCGCCGCCGGAAAGCCGGCTGACGGATTCCATCTTTTCGGTCAGTCCTTTTTTGACGGAGGCGCGCATCACCTTAAGATCGGTCAGCATCTCGGCGAGCGCCTGCTCGCGCGTCATCTCGCTGATCTCCGTTTCGCGGCGGAGCATCACCTCTGATATCTTGAGCCCTTCCGTATCGCAGAGCTTAACGAGCTCCGCACCGGTATTAAAATCATAAGCCATGGAATTTACCTGCTTTCATTCGTCGTCAGATCACCATCAGATTATGCACGGCGGGGCAGAGCCGCTTGAGTATCGCCTGCATATCGGGGGTGACGGGGTTGTCGGATTCTATGCACATATAGGCGTCCTCGTCTCCGCGGGAGTGGCGGAAGACCTTCATATAGGCGATGTTCACGCCGAGCTGTGCAAGCACGCGGCATACGTCGGAAATGACGCCGGGCATATCGTGATGCTGTATTATGAGCGTGGGATAATCGCCCGTGACCTCCACGTCAAGATGATTGATCTCGGTAATGAGTATGTTGCCGCCGCCGATGGATCTGCCGACGATCTCCGTCTCGACTCCGTTGACGTCCTCCGCCTCGATGCGGACGGTGTTGGGATGCTCGACCGGCTCTTCCGACCAGTCGAAATCGACGCTCAGCCCCTGATCCCGCGCGAGCTTGTAGGCGGAACGGATGCGCGCGTCGTCGGGACGGAAGCCCATCAGCCCGCCGATCAGCGCCTTATCAGTGCCGTGACCGCGTCCGGTCTCCGCAAAGGAGCCGTAGAGCGTGAAATGAACGTGCACCGGCTCCGCGCCGATTATCCGCCGCGCTATATAGCCAAGGCGCGCCGCCCCCGCCGTATGGCTGGAGGAGGGTCCCGTCATGCGGGGACCTATGATATCGAATACAGAAAAATTCTCCATAAGAAAAGCTCCTTGTTTTCTGCTGAAATTATAACGCGGAGAAGTGCCGAATACAATACCGCGCGTGAAAAAAGAGGGGGTAAATTTTCTTCCCGCGGGGGCTTTACAGAACAGCACCAAAATTATATAATGATTCGAGGCGGGCTTTATCGGAACCGAAGCTGCGCCTTGATACCTATCGGCTTTTTATGCCGGGAAAGGCTCGAATAATATGATAAAGCTTGAAAAAACAGGGCACGTCGCCGTAATGACGATCTCCCGTCCGGAGGCGCTCAACGCGCTCGATTCCTCCGTTCTCGGGGATATCGCCGCAGCCGCCGAAAAGGTAAGGAACGATGAAGATATCCGCGTTCTCGTCGTAACGGGCGAGGGCAAGGCGTTCGTCGCCGGTGCGGATATCGGCGAGATGAAGTCGCTGAACGCGGACGAGGGACGCGCCTTCGGTCTCAAGGGGCAGGCGGCGCTCACCGCGATAGAGGAGCTGCCCATCCCCGTGATCGCAGCGGTCAACGGCTTTGCGCTCGGCGGCGGATGCGAGCTTTCGCTCTGCGCCGATATAAGGATCGCCTCCGAAAAGGCGAAATTCGGTCAGCCGGAGGTCGGGCTCGGCATCACTCCGGGCTTCGGCGGCACGCAGAGGCTCCCGCGCGTGATCGGGCTGTCAAAGGCGATGGAGCTTATTCTTACCGGCAGGATGATAAAGGCGGACGAGGCGCTTTCGATCGGTCTCGTCGATAAGGTCGTCCCGCCCGAGGCACTGATGGACGAGGCGCTCGCTCTTGCGAACGTGATCGCCGCGAACGCGCCCGTCGCGGTAAGGAACTCCAAAGCGGCGATAAGGCGCTTTACCGGCGCTTCTCTCAGGGCGGATCTTGAGAAGGAGGCGGAGCTGTTCGGCGCCTGCTTTGCGACGCACGATCAGAAGATGGCTATGGAGGCGTTCGTCACCAAGACGGAGAAGGCCCCCTTTGAAGGTAAATAATTTAAGATGATTACGGCTCCGAGAGCCGGGAAAGGTCGGGAAATAATATGAAGAACATTTTTGTGGTAGGCGCGGGAACGATGGGTCTTGATATCGCGCAGGCATTCTGCACGGCGGGCTATCCCGTCACCGTTTACGACATGACGGACGAGATCATCGCGAGGAGCGCGGCAAGGCTCGAGAAGGGTCTTAAAAAGCGCGTCGAGAAGGGCAAGATCACCGAGGAGCAGATGAACGCGGTCATAAACGGGATCGAGTTCACCACCCGCTACGACAACGCGCATAATGCCGACCTCATCATAGAGGCGATCATCGAGAGCGTGGAGGTCAAGAAGACCGTTTTCCGCAACCTCGATTCCATCTGTCCGCCCGAAACGATATTCGCCACCAACACGTCCTCCATCTCCATCACGGAGATCGCTTCCGCGACGGGGCGTCCGGATAAGTGCATCGGCATGCATTTCTTCAACCCCGCCACCGTTATGAAGCTCGTTGAGGTCATCCGCGGCATGGCTACCTCGGACGAGACCTTCAACGCCGTCTACGAGCTCGCCGGCAGCATCGGCAAGACCCCTGTCGAGGTCAGCGAGGCGCCCGGCTTCGTCGTGAACCGCATACTGATCCCGATGATCAACGAGGCGATCGGTCTCGTTGCGGAGGGCGTCGCCTCTCCCGAGGATATCGATACCGCCATGAAGCTCGGCGCGAACCATCCGATGGGTCCCCTTGCGCTCGGCGATCTGATCGGCTTGGACGTTGTGCTCGCCATCATGGACACCCTGTATAACGAAACCAAGGACTCGAAGTACAGGGCGCATCCCCTTCTTAAAAAGATGGTGAGGGCGAACCTGCTCGGCAGGAAGACCGGCAAGGGATTCTATCAGTATTGACGAATAAACGAAAAAAGGCGCGTTCCCTGTTGGAACGCAAAATTCTCCTCTTTTGAGCCGCTTCGCGGCTTTCAGCCGGCAAAAACCATAAGAAACCGGGGATGGATCTCCATCCCCGGTTTTTTTATTCCCAATTCGTTTTCTCGGCTGAAAACCTGATTCTTCTTATGCGGATACACCCTTGGGCGCATTCACTTAATGAT
>DGHD01000047.1 GCA_002392505.1 Christensenella sp. UBA3857
ACCGGCGGACAGTCCTCCAAGGCGACTCCTACCGGCTCCGTTGCGAAGTTCGCAGCCGCCGGTAAGCGCACCAAGAAGAAGGATCTGGGCCTCATGGCAATGAGCTACGGCTACGTTTACGTCGCCAAGGTCTGCATGGGCGCCAACCCCGCGCAGCTCGTCAAGGCGATCGCCGAGGCTGAGGCTTATCACGGTCCGTCCCTCATCATCGCTTACGCACCCTGCATCAACCACACCATCAAGGCCGGCATGGGCAAGGCTCAGGCTGAGGCTAAGAAGGCGGTCGAGGCCGGTTACTGGCCCCTTTACAGGTATAACCCCGATCTCGCCGAGGAAGGCAAGAACCCCTTCATCCTCGACAGCAAGCCCGCTACCGCCTCCTATCAGGAGTTCCTTATGGGCGAGGGTCGTTACACCGCGCTGAAGCAGCAGTTCCCCGAGCTCGCAGCCGAGCTCTTCGCAAGGAGCGAGCAGGAAGCTAAGGCGAAGTACGATTACTACAAGAAGCTGTCCGAGATATAATTCGGAAAGCGGAAGTAATATGAGTTGAACGAAAACGGCCCGCACGGAGAGATCCGTGCGGGTCGTTGTTTACAGAAAGGAGCAGCTATGGATCACAAAGCCGCGATAGTCGACGCGTTCACCGAAAAGCCCTTCTCCGGCAACCCCGCGGGGGTGGTTTATCTGGGCGGCGATCCCTTCCCGGAAGAAGCGATTTGCATAAAAGCGGCGGCGGAGCTTCGCTTTTCCGAGACCGCTTTTATAAGGAAGCTGACCGAAACGGAATACGCCGTGCGGTTTTTCACGCCCGTCTGCGAGGCGGCGCTCTGCGGTCACGCGACGGTGGCGGCGTTCTCGTTCCTTCGCGATAAAAGGATATGCGGGCTCGGCGATATGCTCGTGCGCACGAAGTCGGGCGATATCCGCGTGACCGTCGAAAGGGGCTGCGTATGGCTGGACATGGCGGAAGCGAGGACTCTTTCGGCGCTTGACAAGGATACTGCCGCCGGGCTTTACCGCGCTTTCGGGCTTAATGAAAGGGAGAGCGTGAACGGGCTCGTTCCGAAGATCGTTTCGGTGGGGCTTATGGATATAATGCTCCCCGTCGAGCCCGATGAGCTGGCGCGCGCCGAACAGGATGAGGCTGCGGTAAGCGATCTGAGCCGCCGCCTTAACGTGACGGGAGTCCATATGTTCGCGCTGTCAAACGATGGGTTTACCGCGCACTGCCGCAATTTCGCGCCGCTTTACGGCATCCCCGAGGAGTGCGCGACCGGCACCTCGAACGGGGCGCTGTACCATTACCTTAACGGATACGGGCTCGTCAGCCCCTCCCCCGCCCGTTTCATCCAGGGCGAAAGCATGGGGCGCCCCTCCGTAATAACCGCCCGGCTCGAAAACGGGACCGTGCGCGTCGGGGGCCCTGCGGCAATTGTGATGGAAGGGTCCATCGGGATATAAGAGAGGAGCGGAAAGCATGGGCGACCGCAAGGAGAAGGATCCCTCAAAGCACGATCTCAAGCAAACTGCAAGAACTCTGCGTCATAACATGACGAAGGAGGAAAAACGTCTGTGGTATGATTTTTTGAAGAGGCTTCCGTTCAGCGTAAACAGGCAGAAACAGCTTCAAGGATACATTGTCGATTTCCTTATTCCATCCGCAAAGATAGTTATCGAGCTTGACGGATCGCAGCATTTTACCGAAAAAGGAAGAAGTCTGGACTCCGAGAGAGAGCTGAAACTGAATGAAATGGGCTTTTCAGTGCTGAGATATTCAAACGACGACGTCAATAATACGTATGAAGGCGTATGCATTGATATAATGAAGCATTTACGTGTGAAGGGAATAAACGTCGGTTGGGATCAGCTGAAACCGTCGGAAAAATAGTTTGCTCTCCCCCCTCATCAGTCAGCTAACGCTGACAGCTTCTCCACCCAAGGGAGAAGCGTTTTTTTCCGTCGGCACTGCTGCCTTCTCCCCTCCGGTGGAGAAGGTGGCACGCAGCGGCGCAGCCGCAAGTGACGGATGAGGGGGCTTTGCTGTGCTGTGATACTCAAGGTTCAAACGCCCCCCTCATCAGTCAGCTAACGCTTACAGCTTCTCTACCCAGGGGAGAAGCCGTACAGCTCAACCACCGGTTGTTTTTCATGTCAAAACAGGCGCTTTACAGGGGTTTTAGGATAGTGTATCATAGGCTTGTCGGTACCGAGAAAGAATTTCGGCTGACTAAGCCGGGAAAGGACGCCTTATAAAAGGCAAACTATCATTATGGAACTCAACAACAAGCTTCGCTCATTAAGAACGGCAAAGGGCATTACCCAGGAACAGCTCGCCGCCGAGATCGGCGTCTCCGCGCAGGCGGTCAGCAAATGGGAGCGCGGCATGACCACGCCGGATATCAGCCTTCTGCCCGATCTTTCGGTATTCTTCGGAGTCAGCATCGACGAGCTTTTCGGTCTTACCGAGGAAAAGGAGTACGACCGCATACAGAACATGCTCTGGGACGAGCGTCTGCTCACCGCGGACGAGATATGGCGCACCGAGCGCTGGATCGACGAAAAGGTCAGCGCGGGCTACCGCGCCGCGGATTGTCTGCGCCTTAAAGCGGATATGTACAACCACCTTGCCCGCGCCTATAACGAGCTGGCGGCGGACGCCGCGATGGAGGCGCTTGCGGCGGATCCCAAATGCGCCGGCGCGCATGCCGAGCTCAACGAGGGGCTCCGCGGGTACGTGCCCGATTGGAACGCCCGCAATCACTATAAGCTGATCGCGTTCTACAAGGATTTCGTAAAAAAGCATCCCGATGATTGGAGGGCGTTCATGTGGCTCCTCGATAATCTGCTGGACGACAAGCGCCTGACAGAGGCGGAGGAAGCCCTTCGCGGGCTCGAGAAGGCGGACAACACGTTCCGCAGCCCCCTCTACCGCGCAAAGCTCCTGCTTGCAAAGGGCGAGCACGAAGAGGCGCGAAAGCTCTTCGACCGAATGGAGAAGGATTATGAGAACGAGTGGGTGGTGTTCTTCGAGATATCCGAGCTCTGCGTGCTTGACGGCGACTGCGAAAGCGCCATCGAGTACATGAAAAAGGCACAGGCAAAGCAGCAAAAGCCCCGCTTTGCGGACACCTACGAGGCGCTCTCCCAGCTCTATGAGATCGCGGGCGACTACGACAGCGCCGTTGCGGCGCTTGAAGACGAGCTCAAGCTCTTCAAGGAGGATTGGGGCTTTGATAAGGGCGAGACCGCGGACTTTGTGAGGAGGAATATCGCCAGGCTCAAAAAAATGAAATAAGCCATAACAAAAAGTCCGCCTCCGCGAAAAATCGCGGGGCGGGCTTTTATGCGTATTTTACTTGAACAGCCCTTTCTTCTTGGGCTTTGTTTTTTGGGCGTTGCCGTCGCCCAGCTCCTCGGCGAGCCTTGCAACGAGCTCGCGCTGTTTTTCGTTGAGCTTCCTCGGTATCTCGACGGTGATATTGACGTACATATCGCCCTTCTCGTTCTGATTGAGCTTCTGTATGCCGAAGCCCTTCATGCGGAACGTCTTCTGCGTGGGAGTGCCCTCCGGGATGTTGAGCTTCACGTCGTTTTCGAGCGTGGGGATATTGATCGCGCCGCCGAGTATCGCGGTGGTGACGGGGATCGTCACGTTCTGGTGGATATCGGCGCCGTCGCGCACGAAGCGCTTATGCGGCTTTACGCGGATGCCTATATGGAGGTCGCCCTTGGGACCGCCCCTCAAGCCGTCGTCGCCGCCGCCAGAGATGCGGATCGTCTGACCGTCGTCGATGCCGGCGG
>DGHD01000035.1:0-31134 GCA_002392505.1 Christensenella sp. UBA3857
CCGGGGATATGAGCTATCCCCGGATATATTGTTATACGTTGACTTTTTCAGGCTGAAAACCTGCATCTCCTTAAGTGCATGCGCCCTTTGGCCCACCGTCGTTTTTTATCCCGCGATCTTTAGCAATATATTAAAAATTTGGCGTTTGGGCTTGAAAAATCGGCAAAAAGTGGTACTATATAATTTGGGCTGTTATAAGCGCGGGAACGCGTTTTTCGGTCCGAATACAGCAGCACAATAAACGGGAGGAGTATTTCGACATGGAAATCAAGAAAACGGGCGTCGCCGGGACCATGGAGTCCAGCGATATCATCGTCAGGATCGAACCCAAGGAGACCGAGGGCGTCGAGCTTGAGCTGGAAAGCGCCGTTATGCAGCAGTACGGCAAGCAGATCGAGAAGGTCATCCGCGAGACCCTTTCGGAGCTTGGCGTGACAAAGGCGTACGTCAACGCCGTCGATAAGGGCGCGCTTGACTGCACCGTCGCCGCAAGGACCTCCGCCGCGGCTTACAGGGCGGCAGAGAGCACCGACTATGTTTGGAACGAGGTGCGCATATAATGAGCAGATTAAGAAGGAGTATGCTTTTCGTTCCGGGCAATAACCCCGGAATGATCAGGGACGCGCATATCTACGGTTCCGATTCCATCATGTTCGACCTTGAGGATTCCGTCGCCATAACCGAGAAGGACGCGGCGCGTTTCCTTGTCTACAACGCTCTGACGAAGCTGCATTACGGCTCCAAGGAGCTCGTCGTCCGCATCAACGATCTGTCCTCCGGTTTGGGTGTAGCCGACCTTGAAGCGATCGTAAGGGCGCAGCCCGACGTTATAAGGCTCCCCAAGACCGACAGCGCCAAGGACGTTATCGAGTGTGAGCGCGAGATCGAAAGGATCGAGCGCGAGGCGGGCATCCCCGTCGGCAAGACCGGCATGATGGCGGCTATCGAGAGCGCGAACGGCGTTCTCAATGCAAAGGAGATCGCTTTCGCGTCCAAGCGACTCATCGGCATCGCTCTCGGCGCGGAGGATTACGTTACCGACCTCAAGACCACCAGGAGCCCCGAGGGGATCGAGCTCATGTTCGCCCGCGGCATGATCGTCAACGCCGCTAAGGCGGCGGGCATTATGGCGCTCGACACCGTTTATTCCGACGTAAATAATGAGGAAGGCTTCATCAACGAGGCTACCATGATCAGGAAGATGGGCTTCGACGGCAAATCCGTCATCAACCCCCGCCAGATCGCTCCTCTTCACGCGGTATTCACTCCTTCCGAGAAGGATCTCATGAAGGCGCGCGCGATAATGGACGCGATCGCCGAGGCCAACGCAAGGGGCTCGGGCGTCGCTTCCTTAAAGGGCAAGATGATCGACAAGCCCGTCGTCGCAAGGGCGCAGTATCTGCTTGAAATGGCGGAGCGCGCCAAGACCATGACCGTTGAAGATATCTGAGGTGAACGATATGAGCAATTTTGATTTTGAGAAGATACCTCACATAAACGAAGTTTCCGCCTGCCACGGCTCCTATGACGAGACTAACCTCTGGGTAAAGGATCCCGTCAGCTTCGACGAGCGTCAGCAGCATTCCAAAAAGGTGCTCCCCTCTCTTGAAGAGGCGATAAGGCGCGTCGGCCTGAAGGACGGCATGACGATCTCCTTCCACCATCATTTCAGGAACGGCGACTACGTCGTCAACATGGTCATGGACGTCATCGCAAAGATGGGCATCAAGGACCTGACCCTTGCTGCGAGCAGCCTTACCGACTGCCATTGGCCCCTTATCGAGCACATCAAGAACGGCGTTATAAAGCATATAGAAACGAGCGGTCTTCGCGGCAAGCTCGGCGACGCCGTATCTCACGGACTCATGGATTTCCCCGTTATATTCCGTTCCCACGGCGGACGCGCCGCGGCTATCGAAACGGGCGAGCTCCATATCGACGTCGCGTTCCTCGGCGCTCCCTCCTGCGATCCCTACGGCAACGCCAACGGCTATAACAGGGATTCCGAAGAGGGCTCCTGCTGCGGCTCGCTGGGCTATGCAAAGCTCGACGCGCTCTACGCGGATAAGTGCATCATAATCACCGACCATCTCGTTTCCTTCCCGAACACTCCCTTCGGCATTCCCGAGAGCCAGGTCGATTACGTTGTCAAGGTTGACAATATCGGCGATCCCAACGGCATCATGTCCGGCGCCACCCGCTTCACCAAGAACCCCAAGGAGCTGCTTATCGCCCAGTACGCGACCAACGCCATCGTCGCATCCGGCTATTTCAAGAACAACTTCTCCATGCAGATGGGCTCCGGCGGCGCGTCGCTCGCCGTTGCGAGGTACCTCAGGGAGAAGATGATCGAGCAGGATATCAAGTGCCGTTTCGCGCTTGGCGGCATCACCGGTCAGATCGTGCAGATGCATGAGGAAGGTCTTGTAAAGAAGATCCTCGACGTGCAGAGCTTCGATCTCATCGCGGCGAATTCCGTTAAGAACAACCGCTTCCATCAGCAGATCGACGCTTCCTATTACGCAAGCTACGTGAACAAGGGCGCCGCCGTCAATCAGCTCGACTTCGTCATACTCTCCGCGCTTGAGGTCGATACCGACTTCAACGTTAACGTCATGACGGGTTCCGACGGCGTTATCCGCGGCGCGGTCGGCGGACATCCCGATACCGCCGCCGGCGCGAGCATGACCATCGTCGTCTGCCCGCTGCTCCGCGGACGCATCCCCACCGTCTGCTCGAAGGTCAACACCATCTGCACCCCCGGCAAGACGGTCGACGTCGTCGTCACCGATCAGGGCATGGCGGTCAATCCCGCCCGTCCCGAGCTGCGTGAAAGGTTCATCGCCGCGGGTCTCCCCGTTACCACCATCGAGAAGCTCCGCGACCGCGCCGAGCGCATCGCCGGCACGCCCGAGCCCATCAAGTACGGCGAGAAGATCGTCGGCGTGCTGATGTACAGGGATAACTCCGTTATCGACGTCATCAGGGAAGTCATAGACTGATAATCAGTGATCCGGAAACTCCCCCGGGGGCGCTTGCTTCCGGGGGAGGAAACGATATGATAAAGAGGGAAGACCCAAAGCTTATCAATAACGCCCGCGCATTGAGAAGGAGAATGACAAGGCAGGAACGCCGCCTCTGGTATGACTTCCTGCGCGGTCATCGGCTCCATTTTTATAAGCAGCGCGTCATAGGAAGATACATAGCGGATTTCTACTGTGCGGCTGCAGGTCTCGTCATAGAGCTTGACGGCTCCGGACATTATAAGCCGGAAAAGAAGGAGGAGGATAAGCTTCGGGATGAGGAAATGGAAAAGCTCGGCTTGACCGTATTAAGGATCCCCAATTGCGAAGTTGACGCCAATTTCGAGGGCGTTTGCCTTTATATCGACAGAATGGTCGGGGAACTGATCGCCGCGAAGAACAAAGAGTAAAAGCCGGATCGAGCGAATCGAACCCTCAAAAGCTTCGGACCCATCCGCCGCTTCGCAAAGATACGAAACTGCGTAAGCGCCTCCTGCCTCCCATTTTAAGGGGAGGTGGCATTTCGACCGAAGGGAGAAATGACGGAGAGGTAAGAAGATAGGGAGAACGGGACAAACGGATCGACCTCTCAGCCGCATACGCGGCAGCTCCCCTTACGAAGGGGAGCCAAAAAGGAAGGTGATCGCATCAGCCGCATACGCGGCAGCTCCCCTTACGAAGGGGAGCCAAAAATGAAGATGATCGCATCAGCCGCATACGCGGCAGCTCCCCTTACGAAGGGGAGCCGAAAAGGAATAGCGCATATGGATTTTTACCCGCAGTCGGGCGTGATCCTCACGCCGGAGAGACTTGAAAAAACCGTGGAGTTCCTGAAGAAAATGGGGCTCCGTTACGAGGGCGGCGCCGATTATACGGTGCAGCTTCTTTCGGAATACGGCGAAATAGTCGGCAACGGCTGTCTCTGCGGGAACGTACTCAAATACATCGCGATAGACGAGCGCCTTCAGGGCGAGGGCGCGGCGCTCACGCTCGTTTCCGAGCTCGTATCGGAAAGCTACCGAAGGGGCATAACGAAGCTCTTCCTGTTCACCAAGGCGTCGAACGAGATGCTTTTCAGGGGCGTCGGCTTTTACACCGTCGCCGCCACGCGGGAGGTCTGCTTTATGGAGAACACCCGAAACGGCTTCAATTCGTGGCTTAACTCGCTCGAAAAGCATGAGGGCGTCGTCGGCGCGGCGGTGATGAACTGCAACCCCTTCACCCTGGGGCACAGGTATCTTGTGGAGGAGGCGGCAAAGCGCGTCGATCACCTCGACGTGTTCGTTGTGAGCGAGGACAGATCCCGCTTCACTTTTTCCGACAGGTTCGAGATGGTTCGCCGCGGTACGGAGGATATTGCCAACGTCACCGTGCAGCCGAGCGGCGATTACATGATCTCGCACGCCACCTTCCCGACCTATTTCATGAAGGACGACGTTGACGCAGAAAAGGTCAACGCGTCCCTGGACCTTGTTATTTTTGCCGAAAAAATAGCTCCTGCGCTCAATATCACGCGGCGTTTCGTGGGTACTGAGCCCTATTGCCCCGTTACCAACAAGTATAACGAGCTTATGAAGGAGCTTTTGCCCCAAAGGGGCATAGAGGTCGTGGAGCTCGAGAGGCTTCGCGGCATAAGCGCGAGCCGCGTCCGCGCGGCTATGGATGCGGGCGACCTCGAGACGGTCTCGGGGCTCGTCCCGGAAAGCACATTCGAAATGATCCGTGAAAGGTATATGTGATGAGAAAGCTGTTCATTGCATTGATAATAACGGGCGCCGTGCTGCTTGCTCTGGCGGCGGTGTTCGTGTTCTGGGGCTATCCCGAAAAGGTGCGCCCCTTAAAGGCGTACAACAGCGCCGCAAGGCTTTATGAGGAGGGGGATTTCGTCGCCTCCGCCCTTCAGTTCGAGGCGATGGGCGATTACAAGGACGCTCCTTCGTTTGCGAAGCGCGCGTGGATAGCCGCGGGCGACAAGGGCTTTGAAAGCGGCGATCTTGCCCAGGCAAGGACTTATTATTTGAAGGGCGGCGCGGACAGCTCCGTTTATGACAAGCTCGATTCCGCCTATTACGAGAAGGGCGTCAGGGCGTATGCCGCCGGCGAAAGGATCGAGGCGGAGAACTGCTTCTCCTGCATCTCCCGCGGATCACGCTTCCAGGATCTTCTCGATCCGGTGCGGTTAAGCTGCGCCGAAAGGTTCATGGAAGAGGGCGACCTCGACTCAGCCGAAAAGGTCATAACGCTTTGCAGCGGTTCCGCGGCGGAGGATATCGCCCGGCTGTGGATGAAGTGCGGCAGGGCGCGCATCGATTCAAACGATCTCGACGGCGCCTCGTACTGCTTCGCAAAGGCGATGGCTTTTGCCGCCGATGAAAAGGAAATGCTCAAAAGCATCAATTCCATCTGGCAGGATCTCGGAAGACGCGCCGCCGCGCGCGGCGACAGCGAGCTTGCCGAGAAGTACTATGCAAGGGTGCATTGAATCACGTAAAGGACAGGACAGAAATGGAAGAAATAAAATGCGATGAAAGGCTCTGCGCGGTCTGCGGTCACGCCTGCGCGCACAGTCATACGGTGCAGAAGATAGACGAAAAGCCCGTTTCCGTTGAGGAAATGGCGAAAAGGAGGGAGGAGCGCGCCTCCCGCATAAGCGAGCTCGTGAAGGAGCATTCGCTTCCCGTGATATCGTTCACGATGAATATAGCAGGGCCGATCAAGTATTCCCAGGCGGCGGAGACAGCTTTCAACGTCGGCGTCAAGGAGCTTGAGGACGGCCTTTCCCGTTTCAACGCCGTGCGCGTGCATGAGGAATACCACATCGCCCACACCGGGTGCGAGGCGATATTCGTTTATAAGGGCCTAAACGCGAGGCTCATAAAAGCCGTCGCCGTCAAAAAGGAGGAGGAGCTCGGCTTCGGCCGCCTCTTTGATATCGACGTGATCGACAAAAACGGCGTTAAGCTTGAGAGACAGAAGCCGAGGAAATGCCTTATCTGCGGTAAAAACGCTGTGGAGTGCGCGAGGAGCCGCGCCCATTCTTTGGAGGAGCTCGCCTCCGCGACGGAGAAGCTCACGCGCGATGCTATCGCATATTCCGCGTCCGTTGCGGCATTTCAGGCGCTCTGCGCCGAGGTGTCCGCCACTCCCAAGGCGGGACTCGTCGATATGAACAACAACGGCGCGAACAAGGACATGGACGTTCCGCTCTTTGAGAAAAGCGCCCGGACCCTTGCACCCTATTATTATTCGATGGCGTACACCGCCGCCGATACCTCCGAGCCCGCATCCGGACACGGCGAGGGCTGCGATAAGGACGACGGAGTGAACTGCGCCGACTGCCCCTCACATGAGAGCTGTACGCTCGACCACGGGGCGAGCCTTATGACCAAGCTCACGATCCTGGGAGTTGAGGCGGAGGCGAAAATGAAGCAGGCGACGGGCGGCGTCAACACTCACAAGGGCGCGATATTCTGCCTGGGACTCATCGCTTCGGCATACGCGAAGCTCGTCGCGGAGGGAAACGCCCACGCCGTTCCAGATATACTTGAAGAGGCGAAGCGGATGGCGCTCACCCGTCCGGATCCCGGCAGGGGCACCAACGGCGCGCTCGTCAGGGAACGCTATTCGGTCGGCGCGGAGGGCGCGCTCGGCGCCGATGCAGAGGCGCGGCTCGGCTTCCCCGCGGCGGCGAACGCGTACCGCCGCATACTCGGCTTCAAGCTGATGGGGCTCGATGAAAACGATTGCTATGCGCTTGCGCTGATAGGCGTTATGGCGGAGCTTTACGATACCAACGCCTACAAGCGCGGCGGCGCGGAAGGCGCAGAGTTCGTTCGCACCCGCGCGAAGGAGATACTCTCGCTGCCGCTCTCGAAGCGGCTTAACGAGGTCGTATCGTTCGATAAGGAGCTTATCGAAAGGAACATCAACTGCGGCGGCGCGGCTGATATGCTCGCGGCGGCGATATTCCTTGACAAGATAGGCGTATACAACGACAGAAGGAGGACCGAGGAGGAGCTTCACGGCTCCCACACGCACGAGGAATGACCGATCGCTCACCCAAACCCGAATATGACGATCGCCCGATAGGCGTGTTCGATTCCGGCTTCGGCGGCGCAAGCACGCTCCGGAACCTGCTTTTGGAGCTGCCGGACGAAAGGTTCATCTATTTCGGCGACAATCTCAACGCCCCCTACGGCGATAAATCGGAGGAGGAGATACTCCTGCTTGCCGAAAACGCGGCGGATATGCTCGTCCACAGGGGCGTAAAGGCGCTGGTGGTCGCCTGCAACACGGCGACGAGCGCGGCGATAAAGGCGCTTCGAGAAAGGCTCGACGTGCCGGTCGTATCCGTTGAACCCGCCATAAAGCCCGCCTGCGAGGCGGAGGGCGACGGCAAGGTGCTCATGCTCGCCACCGTTGCGACGACCGGGCTCGCCCGGTACCGCGCCCTTCAGGCAAGGATGCCCGATCCAGACCGCGTGATAAACGTTGGCTGCTCCGGCATAGTCGACAGGATAGAGAAGGGCGTCGTCGGCGAAACGGATTTCGACGACATTCTATCCGAAAAGCTCGCCCCCTACGAGGGGATGAAAATAGACGGGATAGTGCTGGGCTGCACCCATTACCCGTTCATCGCGCCCGCGATAAAGCGCTACGCCGCGGCGCATTTTACCGGCGAACGCCGCCTTTACGACGGGAACGCCGGCACCGCAAGGCAGCTCAAAAGGGTGATCGATTCAAGGCGTCTTAACGCCCGCCCGGGCTGCGCGGGGGAGGACCGCGTCACTTTTTTGACGAGCGGCGATCACGAAGAATGCGAAACGATATTCAGGAGGCTCCTCGAAATACCGATCCATGATTGAGAAAAGGGACGAAAAAGGCCGCACTCTCGCGGAATTCTTAAAGGAATACGATATCACGAAATACGACCGTCCCAGCGTGACGGTCGATAACGTCATATTCGCCCGGCAGGAGGGCAGGCTCGCGGTGCTGCTTATAAAGCGAGGCGGGCATCCGTTCATTTACGATTGGGCTTTCCCCGGCGGCTTCCTCGAAATGGACGAGGATCTTGCCGAGGGCGCGAAGCGCGAGCTTCTCGAGGAGACCGGCGTTACAGGCGTTGCGCCCGTACAGCTCGGCGCTTACGGACGTCCCGGAAGGGATCCGCGCGGCAGGATAATCACCGTCGCGTTCGTTTCGGAGCTTCCCGACGGCGCAGTTCCGAAGGCGGCGGACGACGCGAAGGAGGCAGACCTCTTCTTCATCGATACAGAGCCCGGAATCATCCACCTGACCCGAAGGGGCGGGGGCGCGGCGCTGACCGTTCCGTATGAGTTTGAAAACGGCTTTGCGAAGTTCATCCCGGCGGAGGGCGTCGCGGGGGATCACAGCCAGATTCTCGCCGACGCGCTGAAAAGGATGGGGGAGATAATGTAAAACGAAAGGGCTTGGGGCGATACGCCTCAAAGCCCTTTTTCTGTATTCATTTTCCCGATACGCGTGCTTACTCCTCCGTTTTCTTCGCAAGCTCCGATATCCGCGGGAAGTTCTGTATAACGTAATCGTAGCCACCGCGCCCGTGGGTCTTGAGACAGTTTGAGCAATCCTTTATGCCGCCCTCGATATAGCGGAAATTGCCGCCGCATTTATCGCCCAGCGCGTAGAGCGGGCAGTAGCAGAACAGACAGTTGAAGAAATCCGGATCCGCGCCCTTGTGGCAGGGGAAATATTCGCAGTCCGTGTTCTGGTAGTAGCGGCAGGAGTTCTTCTCCTTCATATCGAGCTTTTTCTTGATATCCTCGTTCATGGTGGTCTCCTTTCATAATCCGTCGATGTATTTCGCTGCGGCAAGCCCTGCGGCGGCGCCGTCCGCGGCGGCGGTGGTCAGCTGACGGACCGCCTTTTGGCGGCAGTCCCCTGCGACGAAAACGCCGGGGGTGCGCGTCAGACAGCTTTCGTCCGAAGCGGCAAAGCCGTATTCGTCAATGTTGATGAGAGCGGCGAACGCGCTGTTCTGCGGGATGTGCCCGAGCGCGACGAAGACACCGTCGACGGCGAGCTTCTCATCCGCTTCGCCGACCGTGCTCGCAAGCGTGAGCGAAACGCCTCCGTCCGCCTTTTCGGCTTCGGAAACGACGCGGTTCTCGAGCCGCACGATATTCGCCTTCGAATAAAGCCTCTCCATTACCGCCTTTTCCGCGCGGTAGCCCGTGCGGCGGTGTATGAGATATACCTTCTCGCAGATATCCGCAAGATAGATCGCCTCGGAAACGGCGGTGTTGCCCCCGCCCACTACGGCAACGGTCTTTCCCTTGTAGAACATGCCGTCGCATACCGCGCAGTACGAAACGCCCTGTCCCTCGAGCTTCGTTACGGGATCGAGCTTCCTGTGCTTCAGACCGGTCGCGATGACGACCGCCTTCGCGTCGTGCGCGCCGTAATTCGATACGATGCGGAAGAAGCCCTCCGCCCGCTCGATGCTCTTCACTTCGTCGACCTCGAGCTCGGCTCCCAGAGCCATCGCCTGCTCAAACACGTTGTTGGCAAGGTCAAGCCCCGAAATATCCTTGAAGCCGGGGTAATTCTCCACCTTCGGCGAAAGCGCGATCTGCCCGCCGATGCTCTCTTTTTCAAACAGTATGACCGTTTTCCCGGCGCGCCGCGCGTATATCGCGGCGGTCATGCCGGCGATCCCCGCGCCTATAACAGCAACATCGTAGACCATGTGTTTTCCCTTTCTTACTCGTTTGTTCTTATTATATCACAAAAACGCGGTGAATCAAGGATGGAATAATGCGGAACACGACGGCGCCGCATATTGAATAGCAATAAATTTATATTGACAAACATGATAAAGCGTGCTATAATAGCGTCCACGATACCAAGGAGTTTACCGTTATGAAAAAACATCTTATTATTATAGCGCTGCTTTTGGTCATGGCGGCGTTCGCCGGCTGCGTGCAAAGGATAGATCTCTCCCTGCCGGAGAGCCCGCGCGCATTTGACACGGGGACTTACGTCAACCCTGACGATCCGGACGATACCTATGCGACGATCCGGCTGGACGGCAGGGTCTACGCAGTCTGCGGGACGACCGCGTCGCGCATGACCGGAAAGGACGTGGGCAAATGCCTCGGCTATATCGTGCAGGACGGCGAGGAGCGCATGGACGACCGCGTGTTTCCGCTTTCCGCCGATCCGGAGAGGAATTATCTCGTCGTGATCACCGTAAACGGCTTCATGGATCAGCCTATCTTTTACCGCGCGCTCGACACCGCGGGAAAGGATATCGAAACGCCCGCCTTCGTGCAGAGTCTTGATTACGGGATATGGAACTGAACTGAATACGAAAACGTCCCGGAGCATACCGCTCCGGGACGTTTTTCCTTTATTTCGTCAGACGATCTTAAGTCCCTTCTCGTCCGCGTCCACGGTGAGCGTGGAGTAGGGCGCGGGATCGTCGGCGAGTATCTTCCTCGCGAGCATGGTCTCGACGTTCTGTGCGATGAACCGCTTTAAGGGTCTTGCGCCAAACTGCGCGTCGGAGCCGTTCCTCACGATATAGGCGAGCGCGTTCTCGGTGATGTCAAGGTTCAGCGTGCGCTCCTTCATGCGGGAGGCGAGCTTCTTTACCATAAGCTTTACGATCTCGGTCATGTCTGCGGTGGAGAGCGGCTTGAACATGACGGTCTCGTCGAGACGGTTCAAAAACTCGGGGCGGAAATGCGACCGCAGGAGCCTCGTCACAGCCGCCTTCGTTTCGTCGGTGATCGAGCCGGAGCCCAGATCCTCAAGCAGAAGATCGCTGCCCAAATTGCTCGTCATTATTATGATCGTGTTCTTGAAGTCGACCGTCCTGCCCTGACCGTCCGTGGCTCTGCCGTCGTCCAGCACCTGCAGGAGCACGTTAAGAACGTCCGGGTGCGCCTTTTCGATCTCGTCGAAGAGCACCACGGCGTAGGGCTTCCTCCTTACCGCCTCGGTAAGCTGACCGCCCTCGTCGTAACCCACGTATCCCGGAGGGGCGCCGAGGAGCCTCGACACGGAGTATTTCTCCATATACTCGCTCATGTCGATGCGGACGATGCTTCTTTCATCGTCGAAGAGCGCCTCGGCAAGCGCCTTCGCAAGCTCCGTCTTGCCGACGCCCGTGGGACCCAGGAACAGGAACGAGCCGACCGGTCTGTTGGGGTCCTGAATGCCCGCGCGGGAGCGGAGTATCGCGTCCGCTACCGCCTCGACCGCCTCGTTCTGACCGATGACCCTTTCGTGGAGCTTGTCGTCGAGCTTCAACAGCTTCTCGCGCTCCGACTCCATCAGCTTCGTCACGGGGATGCCGGTCCAGCGGGCGACTATGCGCGCGATCTCATCCTCGGTCACGCGGTCGCGCAGGAGCGTATCGTCACTGTCGGCAAGGGCTTTTTCCTTCTCCTCGAGCTCCGCCTTCAATCTGGGCAGCTCGCCGTAGCGGATCTCGGCGACTTTGTTGAGGTCGTACTCGTTCTCCGCCTTCTGCATCCTCGCGTTGGCGGCGTCGATCTGGGCGCGCACCTTCTGCACCGCCTCTATCTCGGACTTCTCCTCGTCGAATTTCGCCTTCATCACGTTGAACTTGTCGCGCTCCTCCGCAAGCTCCTTCTGCAGAGCTTCGAGCCTGTCCTGAGAGATGCGGTCGGTCTCCTTCTTCAATGCCGCCTCCTCGATCTCGAGCTGCATCACGTGACGCCTTACGTCGTCTATCTCGGAGGGCATCGAGTTGATCTCGGTCTTAATGAGCGCACACGCCTCGTCCACAAGGTCGATCGCCTTGTCGGGCAGGAACCTGTCGGAGATATAGCGGCTCGAAAGCTCCGCCGCTGCAATGAGCGCCGCGTCGTTTATCTTGACGCCGTGGAACACCTCATATCTCTCCTTCAGTCCGCGGAGTATCGAAACGGTATCCTCCACGCTCGGCTCGTCGACCATCACGGGCTGGAAACGCCTCTCGAGCGCTGCGTCCTTCTCGATGTACTTGCGGTACTCGTCAAGCGTCGTCGCGCCTATGCAGTGGAGCTCGCCGCGCGCCAGCATGGGCTTCAATATGTTGCCCGCGTCCATCGCGCCGTCGGTCTTGCCCGCGCCGACTATTGTGTGGAGCTCGTCGATGAAGAGGATTATCCTGCCGTTGCTCTCCTTGATCTCGGAGAGCACCGCCTTGAGCCGTTCCTCGAACTCGCCGCGGTATTTGGCTCCCGCGACCAGCGCGCCCATATCAAGGCTGAAAACGCTCCTGTCCTTAAGGTTCTCGGGCACGTCGCCGCGGACGATGCGCAGTGCAAGCCCCTCCGCAATAGCCGTTTTGCCGACGCCCGGCTCGCCGATGAGGCAGGGGTTGTTCTTGGTCTTTCGGGAGAGGATGCGGATCACGTTGCGGATCTCGTCGTCGCGCCCGATGACGGGATCGAGCTTCTGCTCGCGGGCAAGCTCAACAAGATCCTGCCCGTATTTTTTCAGCGCATCGTAGGTCGATTCGGGATCGTCTCCCGTCACGGGGCGGTTCTTCCGGACCTCCTTCAATACGGCGAGGAAGCCCGCCTCGGTTATGCCGTAACGCTTCAGTATGGGCTTCACCGTCTGATCCGCCTTGTCCATTATGCCGAGGAACAGATGCTCCACGCTCGTGTACTCGTCGTGCATCTGGGCGGCGCGCTTTTCGGCGGCGTCGAGCGCGGCGGCAAGCTGCGGCGAAGCGTAGCTCTCCTGTGCGGAGGAGCCCCTCGCAAGGGCGCCGATCGCGCTTTCGCATTCGTTGGAAACAAGGGCGGGATCCGCTCCCAGCTTCTTCAAAAGGGCGGGGATCAGCCCGTCGTTCTGCGAAACGAGCGCATACAGAAGATGCACCTCGTCCACAGTCGTATTGCTGTTGGAGGCGGCGACGCTCTGCGCGCGCTGTATCGCCTCGATCGATTTCTGTGTCAGTTTGTTGGCGTTCATATTATCACCTCACTATAATTCTTCCTATTTGGCTCCCCTATTTATAGGGGAGCTGTCAGCCGGGCGCAGCCCGAGCTGACTGAGAGGTTCTTCCTATTGTTTCCCCTATTCATAGGGGAGCTGTCAGCCGGGCGAAGCCCGTGCTGACTGAGAGGTCTTTCCTATTGTTTCACCTATTTATAGGGGAGTTGTCAGCCGGGCGCAGCCCGTGCAGACTGAGAGGTCCTTACATTATAACTTCATTGTTCCTTACGTACTCCGCCATACGCTTCTCCGCGGCGGCGGCAGCGGAAGCGGGGTCGTTCACGCGGTCGAAAAACGCCTTCATCGCGCCGTCGAACGCGTTTATGTACGCGGCTATCGCGGAGCCGTCTGCCTGCTCGACTATCCTGCCGTCCTTCTTGAAATGCGGCACGAGCTTCCTCGTGAGCCTGCCCGGCTCGAAGGATACGTCCGTCTTGCCGATGTACGCCTCCTCGAGCTTCTGCCAAAGGCGGAAGAACTGGAGGAGCATCAGCGTAAAGCCGTCGCTCCTGCTCCTGACCTGGGCGCGCAGCTCGCCGATGGAGGCGCCTTCCCGCCCGAGCGCCACGGTGTAGCGCACCGTGGGATTGTACTTGTACGATATTGCGGAACGCAGCCGCATCGTCGAGTCGGTCGATTCGCCGAGCATGGGAAGCAGCGTTTCCTCAAGCATATCCTCCATACGGCGGAAAATATCGCGCGAGCGCATCTCGCGCGTGGTGCAGCCCACCTTTTCGGCAAGCAGCCTGTTGATGAGCGCCGATCTGCTCACGCCTTCGGCATACGCCATGCGGTCGAGGAGCGCGATCACTTCGTCATCAAGCAGAAGTGAATAGATGCTTTTGCTCATATTACCGATCCTTTCTCAAGTTTCTTACAATAACATTATATCACCGAAATAATAATTTGCAACACAAACTAATAATATATTATGCACAAATGCAGGAAGGACGACCGTCCTTTGGGCACATCTCCTTAAGTGAATGCACCCATGGGCGTCGTCCTTCATTTTTATAGGTATCTGTTGTTAAGATCTCATTGCGCCCACTCCTCGGGGATTCCCTCGAACACCACCTTGACGACTCCGTCCGACGGGGAGGGCTCCTGCGATCTTGATTTCGCCAGATCGAACGCGAGCTTGACCGCGCTCAATCTGTCCGACGCCTTGAGCGTGTCGTCGCAGAGCATCGCCTCAAGGCTGTCGAGCGCCGAGCACATGAGCTTTTCAAGCCTGCGCTCCGTCTTTTGAGCGCCGCGCTTCGAGGCGGGCGCTTTTTTGCTTTCGTCGGGCATTTTGATCATGCCTCCTTTCATTGTTGTCCCATATAATATTATAGCACAACTGTTCTTAAAAATCAAACCTCGGCAGGCGTATAACTACAAAAAGTAATAATAAACCCCATAACGAGGCGCATTTTAGGTACTCAACCACCTGTAAAACATGTACGGGGCGACCGAGAAAATTAGAAAAAATGTTCTAAATACTATTGACAATGGAACTAATGTTCTGATATAATGAATATGCAGGATAAAAACCCGCCCAAAAAACAATATAGTCAACGCTTCAAAAACGGGAGGTAAAAGAAATGGAAAAGGATCTCAATTGCCTCACCGAGACGGTCCTGGCGGGTTCGCCCGCCGACCGTCCCTGGGAGGGGTGCATCAACTCCGTAAACTATCGCGTGCCGAGGGGAGTAAAGGTAAGCCTGCCGCGCTTCCTCGCGGAGCATATCGAAAGGACGGAGGCGGAGAAAAGGACGGCGGAGGAAAACGCCGCGCGGCTCGCCTCGAAATCAAGGACGCCAATAATATTATAAAAAGGAGAAACAAACAGAATGACACTTAACGACATACTCGTATCCGCGCTCGCGCAGCTCGACAGAGGGCACGACGTACAGACGATGGAGGCATTCCGTGCAAGGCTCACGGATTTTGCAAACGACGCGCAGTCGGATCTGGCGAGGGCGATCGGCTTTACCAAGACGGAGACCGTCGTCCCCTCGAACGGAATAGTCGACATCTCGGAGCTTTCGAGAAACTGCATCAAGGTCGTGAAGACTTGTCAGATGGGGCACGAGGTAAAGTTTATGAGGGGCGACACCGGCGTGATCGCTCTGCCATATAACGAACCGGTCACGATCACGTACCGATGCGAGCCGAAACGTCTTGCCGTGCCGACGGACGAAAGCGAGCTGCCCGAGCAAACGCACGGACTGATAGTGACTTACGTCGTGGGAAGGGAGCGCATGGCGGGCGACGCCTCCACACAGGGCGGCGCAAACATCTATCTTTCCATGTACGAGGCGGCGAAGGCGAGCTTAAGACCCCACCTCGGCGACAGCGGGAGCTACCGCATTATCAATCGCTGGTAAGGGGGAAGCATGGCAGGATTCACATACAGGATAGAAAGCTTCCGCGGGCTCGACCAAAGCCGCGACGAAAGCCTTATTTCGCCCGCGTACTCGCCCGACGCAATGAATATGGACGCCTCGGACGGCGATCTTGCCGTCACGAAGGGCTTTTCCAAGCTCCTTTCCGCGCCGGTGCCCGTGGTCGGCACGAGCGGCGTCGACCGGATCTGCTTCTTCCGCAACTCCTCGACGGAGATACCCCTCGCGCTCTCGGGCGGCTACATCTACCGCTATGACTCCGACGAGGACGAATGGGTGCACGCGTATTCGTACCCGCTCGTGCTGGAGCGCAGGCACTATTCCGTGCTTATGACCAGGATAGGCATGACGGATTACATGCTCATCGCAGACGGCGTAAACAGCATATTGAAGTTCGACGGCGAGACGTTCTCGCTCTTCGGCTCGGAGGAGGCGTGCTCGAATATCGAGGTGAGCTATATCGCCATGTTCCGCGGCAGGCTCTTCGCCGCCGGAAATTTCGATCACCCCAACAGGCTCTATTACTCAAAGCTGCCGGGCGGCGACAGGACCATCGAGGATTGGGGTCCCGATGAGGATTCGCCCGCTGTCGAGGGCGGACACGTGGAGATCGGCACGACCTCCGGCGATCCCATCACGGCGATCTGCGCGATATCCAATCAGCTGCTCATATTCAAGAAGAACAGCATTTACAGGCTCATCGGCGACAGACCTTCGAATTATAATATAGAGCTCATCAAGACCGATTCGACTTTCGTTTCGGATACCGCGACCGCGGTCTGGCGCGACGTAGTCTATTACGTTACGGAGGGCGGGCTCCACTGCTTCAACGGCGTGGACGCAGCGCCCATGCCCGATGCGCGCATGATAAAGCATATCATGCAAGGCGCCGATACGACCGACACGCGCATGGCGGTGGCGGGGGACAAGCTGTATTTCACGCTGACGACAGCCGGTGGACCGCGGCTCATAGAGTACGACCTGACCGAAAGGCGCTATATGCAGTACGGCGGCTTCAGGGCGACCGACGTTGCGGGCAGGGACGGCGGGCTGGTGCTTGCTTCGAGCGAACGCTTTATCGAGAAATGGGGCGAGGGCGATTCCTTCGACGGCACGCCCATCGAGGCGTATTGGAACACACCGCTGACGGACCTCGGCGACAAATCGGCGATAAAGACGCTCCGCGAGCTCTATCTTCGAGGCGAGGGCAGGGCTGCGGTCACCGCCGATATCGGCGCGGTCTCGGATGAGTATTCGCTCCTTCTGCCCGCCTCGAGGGCGGAGGTGCTCGAAACGCCGCTCAAAAACGAGGGAAGGACGCTTCGCCTCCGCTTTGCAAATGAGAACGGGTCGTTCTTCCGCCTGGTCGGAGGGGCGGAGCTCGAAATGGGAGTAAGAAGGAGGACCGAATAGTGCGTAAAAACGGAAAGGAATGTGAAACGATATGGAAATGAGGGCGCTTTACCCCGTGAACCTTCCCACCGAGCGCGATGGGGACGACAAAAAAGCCCACGAGGATTGGATAAAAAAGAACGAGAGCTGTCTTAACATAAACTTTTCGCTGATCGCCGAAAAGATCGCCGAGCTGGAGCTTCGCACGGCGATACTGGAGGAAGCCATGTCGGAGCGAAACCGAGGCTGATGGGCGGCATGGCGGACGGGGAAAAAGCGGCAAGCCGCCGTAAAATGCGTGCAAAAAGGGGAGGACTGTGTATGCGGCAGTCCTCCCCGTATTCATTTCGTTCGCGTATCGCTCGTTATTCGACGTCCTTGAGCGCCTCGACCATATCGATCTTCCTGTTCTTCCGCGCGACCATAACGCCCACCAGCAGCGATACCCCGAAGGTCAGCAGTATCGAGACGATGTACGTTACGGGGCCGAGCGTCATCTTCAGCTCGTATTCGGATGCGAGCGCTTTCTGCAGCCAATAGAGCACGGCGACTCCCGCAGGCAGACCTATTATGACGCCTATGATCGTCAGCCAGATGTTCTGCGATATCAGCAGTCTGCCTATCTTGCCGCTCCTGAAGCCGAGAACCTTCAGCGTCGCAAGCTCCCTTGAACGCTCCACGTAGCTCATTATGCCGAGGTTGTAAAGCACCACTATGCCGAGTATCACCGCGGCGACTACGAGTATTATCACCATGCCGTCGAGTATCTTCACAAAGCTTGCGAAGCTGTCCATAAGCTGGCGCTTATCCTGTTTGCCGGAGATGAGCCCGGAAGCGGGTATGCTGCCGGAAGACCGGTTCGTATAGACGGCTGAAACGCTGTGGTCTATGCCCAGCTCATCCGCGAGCTTTTCGGTCATCGTGACCGTTTCGGTCATAATGGAGCGGTTGTAGCCGACCACCTTCACGCGGTACGTCTTCTCGCTCCCGTACGGCGAAAACTCGATCCAGTCGCCTATCTTCGCCTTGTTCGCAAGCCTGAGACAGAGATATACGCCGTCGTCGCTCAGCTCGATCGGGCGGTTGGATCTGTCGACTATGTCGATGAGTCCCTTTTCGTTGCTGACAATATCGAGCGTCGCGGTATAGCCGTCTATCGAAATGCCGGAATAGCTTTCCCAGTCGCCGTCAAGCTCGTCTATGAGCTCCTTCACCGCTTCCGGGTCCGCCTGCTCGGCAAGATTGACCTTCGTCGCGTAGTGGGATACGCCGTTTTCGAGCAGATCGAGGAAGCTGCTCATAGTGTCCCGCATGCCGAGACCGCCGACAAGGAGTATCATGCAGCCGACGATGCCGAGGAGCGTCATTGCGAAACGGCTCTTGTGCCGCATGAGATCGCGCAGGTTCCATTTGACCGAAAAGCCCAGCTTGTCAAACCCCGGGAGCTTTTCTATAAAGGACTTCTTTATATTGCTCGGGATGTACGGACGGAGCGCGTCGGCGGCGGTGCCCTTGAGCTGCGCCCTTACCGAAAGGAAGCTGATCAGCGCGAGCAGCGCTGTCGTGCCGAAGAGTACCGGGTAACAGAACGCGGGAACGACCGAAGTCCAGTCGGGCATGTCGAAATACGTGCCCATCATGCCGCCTTCGCTCATTATCGCCCTGCAGACGAAGTATCCCAGCACCGCTCCGAGAGCCGTACCGCAAATACCGATAAACAGACCGTACACCGAGTAGTGCAGGAGTATCGTCCTGTTCTTGAAGCCGAGCGCCTTGAGAATGCCTATCTGGGTCTTTTCCTTCGCGGCTATGCGGTGCATCGTCGTGACCATCGTCAGCACGGCGATGGCAAGGAAGAGCACGGGCAGTATCGAGCCCATCGTCTTGCCCTCCGTGGCTTCGCCCATAGCCTCCTTGTAAACGATATGGTCGCTCTTCGGGACCACCATCAGCGTCCGTCCGAGCTTTTCTTTTACCGCGTCCTCAAGCTCGGTCTTGTCCATTCCGGAACGCAGGTTTATCTGGGAGAAGACCTTGTCGGACGCCTGCTCGAGCATATCGTCCGTGTAAAGAGCCTTCGCCTGCTCCTCGGCGGCGTCCGGCGAAAGCCCGGCGCTCTGAAGCTCTTCCGCGATATCCGCCGTGATCCTTTCTTTAAGCGTCTCCCTGAGCTTCGCGGGGGAGATGTACGCGAATCCGAACACGCTGTAATCGGGCATGACCTGGTTGTCGTCCGCAACGCAGATCATATGCTCGCCGGATTTAATCAGACCGACCGTTTCGCCGGTCATCTCCGTCCCGTTGAATTCGAGAGTGACGACGTCGCCGAGCGAGATACCGTTTGCCGCGGCGAATTTGTCGGAAAGCCATATGCCGCCGCCGTTCTCGTCGTATGCGCTGCCGCTCATTACGGTAAATGTCGAGACCGTGTAGTTCTCCGAAACGTCGAGCGCGAGCGCCTTTTTGCTGTCGCCCCTCATCTCGAGGTTGACCGAAAGATACCTCGTCGCCGCGTCTACGCCGTCGATCGAGGCGATCTTCTCAAGCTCGTCCTTCGTGAAGCCCGTTTCGGAATACAGGCGGAAGTCGGCGTAATTCGTATCCTCGAAGAAGTTCAGCACGTCGTATTCGATCGTTTTCCACTCCATGTTGAAGCCGAGGAAAATGCCTATTCCGAGCGTCATCATCACGATCATGGAGATGAACTGCGCCTTGTAGCTCCACGCCGTGCGCAGCAGTTTGCGAAGAAGCATCACCACTCCACCTCGTCAGCGGAAAGCGGGTTTTCCTGCTCCTCTATCGAGCGGATCTTTCCGTTCTTGACGCGGATCACGACGTCCGCCATCTTTGCGATATTCTGGTTATGCGTGACGATAACGATCGTCTTGCCGTAATTCTTCGCCATATCCAGCAGCAGCTTCAGCACCATAACGCCCGTTTCGGAATCGAGCGCGCCGGTCGGCTCGTCGCAGAGCAGTATCTTCGGGTTTTTGCACAGCGCCCTCGCGATGGATATGCGCTGCTGCTCGCCGCCTGAAAGCTCGGAAGGGAAGTTGTTGAGATGGTCGAGGAGCCCGACCTTCGAGATAGTCTCCTTCGCGTCGAGCGCATCCCTCGAGATCTCCGAAACGAGCTTCACGTTCTCGTAAACGGTGAGCGTGGGTATCAGGTTGTAAAACTGGAAAACGAATCCGACCGTCGAGGCGCGGTAATCCGCAAGCTCGTTGTCGGTCAGCTTCGAGATATCGCCGCCGCATACGGTGATGGTCCCCTCGCTGGGGCTGTCGAGCCCGCCGAGCAGGTTCAAAAGCGTGCTTTTGCCCGCGCCGGAAGGGCCGAGTATGACTACGAATTTTCCCTCGTCGAGCGTGAAGCTCACGTTGTCGAGCGCGCGCAGCTCATGGTCGCCGCTCGTATAGATCCTTGAAACGTTCTTGAATTGTACTATGGACATCATTTCCTCCGATCATGATCAAGACCCGGGGCAAACGTCATGGCACGGCGCCTGCTCCCGGGTCTCTTCAATTAGCTTTGTTTATCCTTGCAGTACGGGCAGCAGCCCCCGCATGAAGCGCAGTTTCCGGTGCATCCGCCCTTCTTGCTCTTTTTCTGCTTTATTAGGGCGAACACGGCGATACCAACAAGGATCAGTACTGCGGCTGCGGATATGATAGTCGCCGCGTTTTGCGCGATCCATGCAAACATTCGCCTCGAACTCCTTTCATGTTTTTATTTGATCTTTACTTCGTGAGTCAGCTTGGTGGCCTCGGAGTACTTCCTGAAGAACAGCATGTAGATCATGAAGCCGAGCACCGCGAATGCGGCGACGAGGCTGACGATGTTCACGGCAAGTCCCGCGCCGGTGGCAAGGTTGCCCGTTACAAGGTTGCCGAACTGGTTGATCATCAGCGCTATCGCATAGGCGAAGCCGCACTCATACGCTATTGCGAACAATGTCCAGCCGGTGTTGTTCATCTCGCGCTTGATGGCGCCCATAGCCGCGAAGCAAGGCGCACAGAGCAGGTTGAATACCAGGAACGAGAAGCCCGCGATATGGGGCACGTCGAAGGAGGCGCGGATAGCGGCCCAGTCGCCGTAGAGTATGCCCATCGTGCCGACGATGTTCTCTTTCGCCACAAGTCCCGTGACGGACGCGACGGCGGCCTTCCAGTTGCCCCAGCCGAGAGGAGCGAATATCCATGCGACGCCCCTGCCGATGAAGGCGAGTATGGAGTGCTCCATCTCCTCCTCGGCGAGCATGCGGAACGTGCCGTCGACCCAGCCGAAGAAGGAAGCGAACCAGACCACTATGGTGGAAAGGAGGATTATCGTGCCCGCCTTCTTGATGAACGACCAGCCGCGCTCCCAGGTGGAACGGAGCACGTTCTTAAGCGTGGGCATATGGTATGCGGGCAGCTCCATAACGAACGGAGCGGGTTCGCCCGCGAAGCGCCTGGTCTTCTTGAGCATCACGCCGGAGACGATTATCGCCGCCATGCCGATGAAATAAGCGGATACCGCTACGAACGGGGATTTGCCGAACAGCGCGCCGGCGATCATGGCAATGAACGGGAGCTTTGCGCCGCAGGGGATGAACGTGGTCGTCATTATCGTCATACGGCGGTCGCGCTCGTTTTCGATCGTTCGCGATGCCATTATGCCGGGTATGCCGCAGCCCGTGCCGACGAGCATGGGGATGAACGATTTGCCGGAAAGACCGAACCTTCTGAATATGCGGTCGAGCACGAATGCGATACGCGCCATGTAGCCGCAGCCCTCAAGAACAGCCAGCAGGAAGAACAGCACCAGCATCTGGGGAACGAAGCCCAGCACAGCGCCGACGCCCGCTACGATACCGTCCATGATAAGTCCGTAGAGCCATTCGGGGATCCTGGGATTGCCCTCGGAGTCGAGCAGCAGCTTATTGAGCAGCGCGGGTATGCTCGGCACCCAAATGCCGTCGTCGGCGGGATCGGGCTCCTCAAAGCCCTTCTCCTCAAAGTATGCGACGGCGTCCTTGAACGTCATCGCGTTGGTTTCGTCTTCGGGCGCGTTCTCGGGGATCTTGTCGTAGTAAACCGTGACCTCCGATACCTCAAGGGTCTCGTCGTCGGTCACTTCGGCGACGGCGGACGCCTTATCGCTCGTGAACCCCTTTATTTCGGAAAGGAGCGCGTCTGCGTCGAAGTCCTCCGCCTCGAGGTCAAGCTCGAAGCCGTAGGCCGCAAGCGCGTTCGCGGCGGCGGAATAATCGTCCGCTTTCTCTTCGGAGGCCTTGTCGCCTATGCCGAGGAGGTGGAAGCCGTCGCCGAATACGCCGTCGTTCATCCAGTCGGTCGCCTTTGTTCCGGGTGCGTTGGGAGCCATGGCGATAAAGTAAACGAGGAACATGACGAGCGCAAATATGGGAAGACCCAGCCAGCGGTTGGTGACGATCTTGTCGATCTTGTCGCTCTTCGTCAGTTTGTTGTCCCTCTTCTTTTTATAACAGGCCCTCGTGACCTCGGCGATATAGACGTATCGCTCGTTGGTGATTATCGATTCGGCGTCGTCGTCAAGCTCCTTCTCGGCAGCCTGAATGTCCTTCTCGATATGCGAAAGGGTCGCTTCCGGGATATTCATCGAAGCGAGCACCTTCTCGTCGCGCTCGAATATCTTTATCGCGTACCAGCGCTGCTGCTCCTCGGGCATATTGTGAACGACCGCCTCCTCTATGTGGGCGAGCGCGTGCTCGACCGTGCCGGAGAAGGTGTGGAGAGGGATCGTCCTGCCGTGATGCGCCGCGTCTATCGCGGCCTCGGCGGCCTCCTTGACGCCCGTTCCCTTCAGGGCGGAGATCTCGACCACCTTGCAGCCTATCTGACGGGAAAGCTCCGCGATGTTGATCTTGTCACCCTCTTTTTTGACTATGTCGATCATGTTGACGGCGACGACCACGGGTATGCCGAGCTCCGTCAGCTGCGTGGTCAGGTAAAGGTTCCTCTCAAGATTGGTGCCGTCGACGATGTTCAGTATCGCGTCGGGACGCTCCTTGATGAGATAATCCCTCGCCACGACCTCTTCGAGAGTGTAGGGGGAGAGGGAGTAGATGCCGGGAAGGTCGGTGATGGTAACTTCGTCATGCTTCTTGAGCTTGCCTTCCTTCTTTTCGACCGTGACGCCGGGCCAGTTTCCCACGAACTGGTTGGAGCCGGTCAGCGCGTTGAACAGCGTAGTCTTGCCGCTGTTGGGGTTGCCTGCGAGGGCGATCCTTATACCCATGATTTTACTCCTTTTCTGCTGTCAGCAAATGCCGATATTGTACTTGAATATCATTCGACCTCGACCATTTCCGCGTCCGCCTTGCGGATGGAAAGCTCGTAGCCTCTTACGGTGACCTCGATGGGGTCGCCGAGGGGCGCCACCTTGCGTACGAATACGGGCGTGCGCTTCGTGATCCCCATGTCCATTATGCGGCGCTTTACCGCGCCTTCGCCGTGGAGCTTGACGACCGTCGCCGTCTCCCCGATCTTAACGTCCCTCAATGTTTTCATACTGTATCTCCTTTATACCATTATTTTTCTTGCAAGTTCGCTGCTAACGGCGATCCGGCTCTCCTTGACCTTCACGATCAGGTTCCCGCCGAGCTCCGATACGACGCTGACTTCGCCGCCGACGGTGAAGCCGAGATCCTCCAGATGCTTTTTGATCTCCGGACTGCCGCCTATCCTTTTGATGATCTGGGGCTGACCCATTTCCGCGTAATTAAGAGGCATCATTTTTTCCTCCTTTGCGGTAAGCTATTGCTAACCGAATGTCCGAAAAATTAGTCGGAAAATGCGCTCCGCATGCCAAAGCGGCGGTTAGCATCTTCTAACCGACACATATTATAATTAGCAATGGCTAACTTGTCAATAGTATTTTTTGATATATTATGATCCGGCGGCGTTTATTATCTATTGAAAAAACGCTTGGAGTGCGCTAAAATAGCTCATAAGCAATCAACAGACAGGAGTATTTATAATGCCCGTACACGAATCCGGGGAGATGTACCTCGAAACAATCCTTATCCTTTCGGAGAAAATGCCGGACGTAAGAAGCATCGACGTCGGGGAATACATGGGTTATTCCAAGCCTTCCGTCAGCCGCGCCGTGGGGCTTCTCAAAAAGGAAGGCATGATAAATATCGACGGCGCAGGTCATATCACGCTGACCGAACAGGGCAGGGATAAGGCAAAAAGCATCTATGAAAGGCATACGCTTTTAAGCCGTCTGCTCATGGATCTCGGCGTTGACGAGGCGACCGCCACGGAGGACGCCTGCCGCATAGAGCATTACATCAGCGATACGACCTTCGACGCCATCAAAAGGCACGCTAAGGAGTACGGCAGGGAAAAGGAATAACGATCCGAAAACAGAATGGATACGCACACAGGCGACGGGGCAAACGATGACGCCCCCCGCCTTTTTTTGCGGAGAGCCGCCGGAGGGGAAGGGGAAACGCCCGGGATGCCCCCGCTGAGCATTGACACCCGGCGTTTCACGGTGATAAAATCAAAAAAAGGCTTAAGGAGGCTTCTATGCCGTTCATAATCGAAAGAAACGATATAACGCGAATGAACGTCGACGCGATAGTAAACGCGGCGAACAGCACGCTGCTCGGCGGCGGGGGAGTCGACGGCGCGATCCACCGCGCGGCAGGGCCGGGGCTCGTTGAGGAATGCCGCGGTCTCGGCGGCTGCGAAACGGGCAAAGCCAAGGCGACCGGCGCTTATCGGCTCAACGCGCGATACGTTATCCACACGGTAGGTCCGGTGTGGCTCGGCGGCGCTTACGGCGAGGAGAATTACCTCAGGTCGTGCTACTTCAACTCGCTCTCGCTCGCGGATAAGCTCGGCTGCGGGAGCGTCGCTTTCCCGCTGATCTCCGCCGGCGCGTACGGCTATCCGAGAAGGGAGGCGCTCTCGATCGCCACCGAAACGATCAAAGCCTTCCTTGAGGATCACGATATGACGGTGTACCTCGTCATATTCGACAAGAGGAGCTTTGAGCTCGGCGGGGAGCTCCTGGGCGAGATACGCACCTACGTGGATGATAATTACGTCGGCATGCATTCGGAAAAACAGACGTATCTGAAAGCCCGACGCAAACACGCTCTCGGCAGCATGGCCTGTGATTACAGCGTGCCGAACGCCATCCCCGCCGCGGCGCTCTGCGAAAGCGAGGCGATCTGCGCCGACGCCGCCTATAAGGACGAGGATATCGGCGATATTATAAAGGGGCTTGACGAGGGCTTCTCCAAAACGCTCCTCAAGCTGATCGACGCCTCGGGCATGACCGACGCCCAGTGCTATAAAAGGGCGAATATCGATCGTAAGCTCTTCTCGAAGATAAGGAGCGACCCCGACTACCGCCCGTCGAAGCCGACGGTCATAGCGTTCGCCGTGGCGCTCCGGCTCGATCTGGAGCAGACGGAGGACCTTTTGAAAAGGGCGGGCTTTGCACTCTCGCATTCGTATAAATTCGACGTGATCATCGAATACTTCATATCGAAGCGGATATTCGATATCTATAAGATCAACGAGGCGCTGTTCGAGCTGGATCAGCAGCTTCTGGGAAGCTGAGAAAAGCAGAATCCCCATTAAAACACTCGGATTTTCGGCAGGAAAGTCCGGGTGTTATTTTGTCTCAAATCATACAAAAAATGCCCGTTTTTGCGAAATATACAATAAAAAGAAGCAATTACTTATAGAATAAAGCGATCGGATGTGTTATACTCTGCTTTGGCTGATGATAGATTTCCCGAGGTATGCCCTTATCGGCAGAAATCGGGCGGTCTGGCTCGGCCGAATGCTAACCAATAATTCCGCGAAAAGCGGTATAAGGAGGACTGTCATGGCAAAACAAATCACGGCAATTCCCTTTAAGGGCACTCCTGAGCAGGAAAAAGAGCTCAAGGAATTCATCGCCTCTTGGAAGGGTAAGGACGGCGCAACTATGCCCGTTCTTCAGAAGGCGCAGGAGATCTATGGGTATCTTCCCATAGAGGTCCAGAAGATGGTCGCGGACGGGCTTGGCCGTTCACTGGAGGAGATCTACGGTGTTTCCACCTTCTACTCCATGTTCAACCTCGAGCCCAGGGGCGAGCACCTCATCAGGGTATGTCTCGGCACCGCCTGCTACGTTAAGGGTTCCCAGAAGATCCTGGACGAGCTTTCCCGCGTGCTGGGCGTAGAACCCGGTCACACCACTCCGGACGGCAAGTTCACTCTCGAGCCCACAAGGTGTCTCGGCTGCTGCGGTCTTGCTCCCGTTATGACGATCGACGGCGAGGTTTACGGCCGTCTCGTTCCCGCTGACGTAAGGGATATCCTTGCAAAGTATCAGTAAGATCCCAAAAACCGTTTTTCTAAGGAGGATCGCTTCACTATGAAGATCAAACAGGTGGCGGAGATTTTGAACGCCAACGTTCTTACCGGGTCGGACCTTTTAGAGCATGAGGTCAATTCCGCCTGCGGCAGCGACATGATGAGCGACGTGCTCGCGTACGTCAAGGATCAGGGCGTGCTGCTTACGGGGCTGATGAACGTGCAGGTCATAAGGACCCTGCTCATGATGGACATGAACTGCGTGGTTTTCGTGCGGGGCAAGATTCCGCCTGCCGGCATAATCGATTTTGCCGAGGAAAACGGCGTTGCAGTACTTCAGACCGATCTGCCCATGTTTGAATCCTGCGGCAGGCTTTACGCCGCGGGTCTCGGAAGGGCGGATGATACCGGTTCGTGCTCCGATCCGGGGGAAGGCGTGAACGGTGCTGAGAATGGGTGAGGCTCTGCATTATCATTTCGACGTTGACGGAGCGAGCTTCGCAAACGCGGGCCGCGCTTCTGTCGAAACGAAAAAGCTCCTAAGGCAGCTCGGCGTCGCACCCGAAATAATCCGCAGCATCTCCGTCGCCATGTACGAGGGGGAGATCAATATGGTCATCCACGCGCACGGCGGCGATGCGGACGTCTACATCACCGAGGAGACCATCATTATAATCCTCAAGGACGTCGGTCCCGGGATCCGTAATGTGGAGGAGGCAATGAAGGAGGGGTTCTCCACCGCTCCCGAAAACATTCGCGCGCTGGGCTTCGGCGCGGGCATGGGGCTTCCCAATATGAAGCGGTATTCTGACGAAATGCACATCGATACCAAGGTCGGCGTCGGCACGACGATAGAGCTCTGGTATCATCTTAACAAGCATTGAGCTTCTGGCTCTCTGCAAACGAATGAGATAGGGAGGGCCTTATATGGCAAAATACACCCACGCAGTCACGATCGAGCCCGAAAAATGCACGGGCTGTACGACGTGCCTCCGCCGCTGTCCCACGGAAGCCATCCGCATCAGGAACAACAAGGCGGAGATCAACGCCGTCCAGTGTATCGACTGCGGCGAATGTATCAGGGTATGCAAGCATTCCGCGAAGCACGCCTCCTACGATAAGCTCTCCGACCTGGATTTCTCCAAGTATCTCATCGCGCTGCCCGCGCCTTCGCTGTTCGGGCAATTCAATCATCTGACAGAGGCGGATTTCGTTATCCAGGGTCTTAAGGACATGGGCTTCTCCGAAGTCTATGAGGTCGCCAAAGCAGCCGAGTACGTTACGGATCTCACAAGGATCTATCTTAACGGCGACAAGGCGATCAAGCCCGCGATCAGCTCCGCCTGCCCCGTCGTGGTAAGGCTCATAAAGCTCAGGTATCCCACCCTGTGCGAACAGCTCGTTCCCATAATGCCGCCGTACGAACTTGCGGGCAAGCTCGCAAGGGAGAAGGCGATAAAGGAGCATCCCGAGATCGATCCCGAAAACATCAAAACGGTGTTCATCTCCCCGTGCCCCGCAAAGGTGAGCTGGGCGAAGAGCGTTATGGAGGGGCAAACCGTCTACGTCGACTACATCACCTCAATGAACGACGTCTATATGGAGCTTCTCGCAAGGATGAAGCGCGACAACGTTCCCGGGGCGGATTCCGCATCGGAGGCGGGCGTCGTCGGCATAGGCTGGGCAACCACCGGAGGAGAGGCGGCCTCCCTTATGAACGAAGGGTACCTTTCCGCGGACGGTATAGACAACGTTATAAAAGTGCTTGACGATCTTGAGAGCGGCACCGTCAGCGATATCAGCTTCGTTGAGCTGAACGCGTGCAGCCCCGGCTGCGTCGGCGGCGTGCTTGCGCCGACGAACGGCTACATTGCAAGGGTGCGGCTCCAGAACCTCAGGAAGATCGGCGGTCTTGTCGTCAAACCCAACAATATCGGCGACATAGACGAGAACGTGGGCAAGGGCGATATTCCCGCCGAATACACCGAGGCGGAAGCCTTCACCTATATGCCCGAGGGCGCGCCGAACATGCTCGCCATGATGCTCGCGATGAAGAAAGCCGAAGCGCTGGCAGACAAGCTCCCCAAAAAGGACTGCGGCGCCTGCGGCTCGCCCACTTGCAGGGCGTTCGCGCTGGACGTCGTAAACGGCGAAGCAAAGCTTGAGGACTGCAAGATCAGACCTCAGATGGAGGGGTAATACCCGCCGATACCAACACAAAGGGAGAAGAAAAATGCTTACTGTGGAACAGCTTGCAGAAAGGCTCGGCCTTGACGTTATAGAGCTTCCCGAGCCCGACCGTGAGATCACGGGCGGCTATGCCGGGGATCTATTAAGCTGGGTAATGGGCCGCGCGCAGGCGGGGGACGCATGGGTGACTATAATGTCCAACATGAACGTTTCCGCCGTCGCACAGCTTACGGACGTCGCCTGCGTCGTATTCGCGGAGGGCGTCGCCCCCGATAAGGAGGCGCTCAATAAAGCGAGGATGCACGGCATCAACATGCTGGGAAGCAAAAAGGGCATTTTCGAGCTCTGCGGTCAGATCGCGTTTTTGATGCGCGGCAACGAGGCTTCCGCTGAAGAAGTCTTTGAGGCAAGCCCCGAGGCAAGCGACTGAAAGGAAAAGGAAGGCATGGCACTCTTTACCTACGATCTGCACGTTCATTCCTGTCTGTCCCCCTGCGGCGACGACGAGATGACTCCATGCAATATCGCGGGTATGGCGTTCCTTGCGGGAGTCAGGATCGTAGCTCTTACGGATCATAACTCCTGCAAAAACTGCGGCGCCTTCTTCGCCGCCTGCGAGGAATACGGGGTCGTCCCCGTCGCGGGATGCGAATTGACCACTTCCGAAGAAATACACATGGTCTGCCTGTTTGAAGGCCTGAAACAGGCGATGGATTTCGACGAGGCTATACAGCCCTATCGGATGAAGCTCAAGAACCGTGTGGAAATATTCGGCAATCAATTCATAATGGCGAAGGATGACGAGATCACGGGTCAGGACCCATGGTTCCTGCCCGCGGCGACCGGGCTTTCGCTCCTTGAAGCGGCCGAGCTTGTAAGAAGTATGGGCGGCGTCGCCTACCCTGCGCATATAGACAGGGAGTCGAACGGGATGCTCGCCATACTCGGCATGTTCCCCGATGAGCCGGTATTCGAACTTTGTGAGGTAAGGGATAAGGAAAACGCCGAAAAGCTTTCCGGCGGAAGGCGGGTGGTGGTCTCCTCCGACGCCCACAGGCTGGAGGATTTCGCCGTAACGCTCAACCATATGGAGCTTGACTGCGATCCCGAAGCTTCTCCCGATGAGATCAGGCACGCACTTTTTGAAAAGCTTAATATGAAGGAGGCAGGGAAATGAAGGAATTGTCCTTGAATATCCTCGATATCGCTCAGAATTCCATACACGCCGAAGCGACCCTCGTCGAGATACTCCTTTACGAGACGGAGGAGAGCCTTAAGCTTTCCATAATCGACGATGGCAGGGGCATGAGCGAGGAATTCCTCCAAAGGGTCACCGACCCGTTCTCCACCACCCGCACGACGAGGAAAGTCGGCATGGGGCTCCCGCTTTTGAAGCTCGCCGCCGAACAGACCGGCGGGTACATGGAGATCACCTCGAAGGAGCGCGCGCTCTGGCCGGATGACCACGGCACCTGCGTCACCGCCTTCTTCTACAAAAACCACCTTGATTTCACCCCCCTCGGGGACGTCATATCGACGGTGGTATCGCTCGTGCAGGGCAGTCCCGACGTGGACTTCCGCTTTGTGCATGAGCTGCCCGACCGCACAGTCGAGCTCGATACGCGCGAGCTTCGCGAGGTGCTGGGGGACGATATCCCCCTATCCTCTCCCGAGATACTCGTGTGGATCCGCTCCTCGCTCATGGAGCAGTACGGAGAGGGCGAATGAATCTCTTTATGACCCGGGGGATCTCCCCTCGGTTAAACATTTAACAAAATCAAAATCACCCGAGAAAGGAAAAGTGATTATGAAATCTTTGGAAGAACTCAAAGCAATCCGCGAAAGGATGCAGAACAAGGTCATCCTTCGTGAGGGCAGTGCCGAGAAGCGCATAGTCGTCGGCATGGCTACCTGCGGTATCGCCGCGGGCGCCCGTCCCGTCCTCAACACCTTCGTTGAGGAGATCGCAAACCGCAACCTCACCGGTAAGGTAGAGGTCGGTCAGACCGGCTGCATCGGCATGTGCCGTTTCGAGCCGATCGTCGAAGTCTTCGAGGGCGACCAGCGCGTTACCTACGTTCACGTCGATCCCGCCAAGGCTAAGGAGATCGTCGAGAAGCACATCGTGGGCGGTCAGCCCATCGTCGAGTACACCATCGGCGCTGCGGAAAAATAACGGAGGTATAAATAAATGATTCGTACACACGTTTTGATTTGCGGCGGCACCGGCTGCACCAGCGGCGGCTCCCAGGCGATCGCCGACGGTCTCAAAGTCGAGCTTGAGAGGCTCGGTCTTCAGGACGAAGTCCAGGTCATCCGCACCGGCTGCTTCGGTCTCTGCGCCATGGGTCCCATCATGATCGTTTATCCCGAGGGCACCTATTACAGCCGTGTAAAGCCCGAGGACGTTAAGGAGATCGCAGAGGAGCACTTCCTCAAGGGCCGTATCGTTGAGCGTCTCGTCCATAAGGAAAAAGAGGGTCAGAAGCTTGCCGACGTTCCCGCTCTCGGCGAGACCAACTTCTATAAGACCCAGATGCGCGTCGCGCTCCGCAACTGCGGCGTCATCAATCCCGAGAACATCGAAGAGTACATCGCCATGGACGGCTACGCCGCTCTGGGCAAGGTGCTTACCGAGATGACCCCCGCTGAGGTCATCGACGTTATGAAGAAGTCCGGCCTCAGGGGCCGCGGCGGCGCAGGCTTCCCCACCGGCATGAAGTGGCAGTTCGCCGCTGCGAACCAGGCCGATCAGAAGTACGTCGTATGTAACGCTGACGAGGGCGACCCCGG
>DGHD01000035.1:31185-36081 GCA_002392505.1 Christensenella sp. UBA3857
GGCGCGTTCATGGACCGTTCCGTTCTTGAGGGCGACCCCCACGCCGTTCTCGAGGCTATGGCGATCGCCGGCTACGCCATCGGCGCTTCCAAGGGTTACATCTACGTCCGCGCGGAGTACCCCATCGCCGTTGAGCGTCTGAAGATAGCTATCGGTCAGGCCCGTGAATACGGTCTGCTCGGCGAGGACATCTTCGGCACCGGCTTCAACTTCGATATCGATATCCGTCTCGGCGCTGGCGCGTTCGTCTGCGGCGAGGAGACCGCGCTCCTTACCTCCATCGAGGGCAACCGCGGCGAGCCCAGGAACAAGCCCCCGTTCCCCGCGAACAAGGGTCTGTTCCAGAAGCCCACTATCATCAACAACGTTGAGACCCTTGCCAACATCCCCCAGATCATCATGAAGGGCGCCGACTGGTTCTCCTCCATGGGTACTGAGGATTCCAAGGGCACCAAGGTCTTCGCACTCGGCGGCGCCATCAACAACACCGGTCTCGTCGAGATCCCCCTGGGCACCACCCTCCGCCACATCATCTATGATATCGGCGGCGGCATCCCCAACGGCAGGAAGTTCAAGGCTGTCCAGACCGGCGGTCCCTCCGGCGGATGTATCCCCGCGCAGTTCCTTGACACCCCGATCGACTACGCCAACCTCACCAGGATCGGCGCTATGATGGGTTCCGGCGGTATGATCGTTACCGACGATTCCACCTGTATGGTCGACTTCGCAAGGTTCTTCCTCGACTTCACCGTTGACGAGTCCTGCGGTAAGTGCACCCCCTGCCGTATCGGCACCAGGCGCCTTCTTGAGCTCCTCAACAAGATCACCGACGGCCGCGGCGAGCCCGAAGACCTCGATAAGCTCGAAGAGCTCTGCTATTACATCAAGGCGAACGCTCTCTGCGCTCTCGGTCAGACCGCTCCCAACCCCGTACTCTCCACGCTGAAGTATTTCCGCGATGAGTATGAGGCTCACGTTTATGAGAAGCGCTGCCCCGCCGGCGTCTGCAAGAACCTCATGCATTATGAGATCCAGCCCGACGTCTGCCGCGGTTGTACGGCTTGCGCGCGCAAGTGCCCCGTTGGCGCTATCAGCGGCACGGTCAAGCAGCCCCACACCATCGATGTCAATAAGTGCATCAAGTGCGGCGCCTGCATCGAGACCTGCAGATTCAACGCTATCGTCAAGAAATAAGGAGTCAGCATTATGGAAATGATCAACATGACAATCAATGGTCAGGCCGTTCAGGTACCTGCCAACTATACGATCCTGCAGGCTGCCGAGTCCGTCGGTATCCGCATCCCCACCCTTTGCTACCTTAAGGACGTCAACGCCATCGGCGCCTGCCGTATGTGCGTAGTCGAGGTGGAAAAGGCGAGGAGCAACCCCGTCGCCTGCCTCCAGCAGGTAGCAGAGGGCATGGTCGTAAGGACCAATACCCCCGCGCTCAGGAACGCGAGGAAGACCACCCTCGAGCTCATGCTCTCCAACCACCGCATGGACTGCCTCGGCTGCTCCAGGAGCACCAACTGCGAGCTGCAGTCCCTTGCTCAGGAGTATGGCTGCGACAACCATAAGTTCGAGTTTGGCGAGCCCCTTAAGCCCGACATCGACGATTCCGCCATCCACCTTGTCCGCGATAACTCCAAGTGCATCCTTTGCCGCCGCTGCGTAGCGGTCTGCAAGCATAACCAGCACTGCTCCGTTATCGGTCCCAACCAGCGCGGCTTCAAGACCCACATCGCTTCCGCGTTCGAGATGGACCTTGACGAGACCGCCTGCGTAAACTGCGGTCAGTGCATCGCGGTTTGCCCCACCGGCGCTCTTACCGAAAAGGACGATACCAAGAAGGTCTGGGCGGCTCTTGCCGATCCCACCAAGCACGTCGTCGTCGGCCCCGCTCCCTCCGTCCGCGTACAGCTGGGTGAGGAGTTTGGCATGCCCATCGGCACCAACGTAGAGGGCAAGATGATCGCCGCTCTCCGCCGCCTTGGCTTCGACCGCGTATTCGACGTTGACAACGCCGCGGATATCACCATCATGGAGGAAGGCACCGAGTTTATCGACCGCGTAAAGAACGGCGGCAAGCTCCCGCTCATCACCTCCTGCTCCCCCGGCTGGATCAAGTTCTGCGAGACCTACTATCCCGATTTCCTCGAGAACCTCTCCACCTGCCGCAGCCCCCAGGGCATGTTCGGCGCCATGGTAAAGACCTATTACGCCGAGAAAGCGGGCATCGATCCCAAGGACATCGTCGTCGTATCCATCATGCCCTGCACCGCGAAGAAGTTCGAGGCTGCCCGCGATGAGCTTTCCACCAACGGCTTAAGGACCATCGACGTATCCCTCACCACCCGTGAGCTCGGCAAGATGATCCGCGAGGCGGGCATCAAGTTCACCGAGCTGCCCGACGAGACCTGCGATCCGTTCCTCGGCATGGCTTCCGGCGCTGGCCACATCTTCGGCGCGACCGGCGGCGTTATGGAGGCTGCCCTCCGTACCGTTTACGAGATCCTCGAAGGCAAGCCCCTTGAGAACCTCGACATCCACGCCGTCCGCGGCACCGACGCCATCAAGGAGGCGACCGTTCACGTTGCCGGTATGGACGTCAACGTTGCCGTTACCTCGGGTCTTGAGAATGCTTCGAAGCTCCTCGACATGGTACGTTCCGGCGAGAAGAACTACCACTTCATCGAGGTCATGGCGTGCCCCGGCGGCTGTGTAAACGGCGGCGGTCAGCCCCATCAGCCCGGCTACGTCAGGAACTTCACCGACTTGAGAGCCGTCCGCGCTGCCGGCCTCTACGGTGAGGACGCCAACATGGAGCTCAGGAAGTCCCATGAGAACCCCGAAGTCAAGGAGCTTTACGAGACCTTCCTCGGCGCTCCCGGCTCCCACAAGGCTCATGAGCTCCTGCACACCCACTATCAGGTACGTCCCATGTATCGTGACTGATAGCGTGACAGCTTGAACCGAAAAGCCCGCTTCCGTATGGAAGCGGGCTTTTGTAATTCTATGCTTCATTCAGTTATGAACCTGACTATCTCCTTCATCGCGCGGTCGGCCTCGGGGATGGGGTAGAGGGGGTAAACATGATCCATCCCCTCGCCTACGACGAGCTTTGCATCGACGCCTGCGGAATCGAGTTTTTCGTAAAACGCCTCAAGGTCGCCGTACAATATCTCGCGCGTGCCGGTGAAGATCAGCGTTTTCGGCAGCCCCTCTGCGTTGCCGAAGAGCGGGCTAATGAGCGGATCCTTCGTATCGAGCTCGCCCGCCCAGCTTTCGCCGAAGGGGATGAGCCTGTCGACGCCGAGCATCGGATCGACCTTCGCAAGCTCCCCGTAATCGCCGGACATCGAAACGTCCACCCAGGGGGAGATGAGCACGAGGCTGTCGGGCAGGGGATTGCCCGTTGCGGCAAGATCCATCGCCATAGCCGCGGCAAAGCCGCCGCCGGCGGAATCGCCCATCAAAGTGATGGGCAGACCACGCTTGAGCTCCTTATCATAAACCCAGCCGACCAGCTCGTAAGTCTCTGCAAAAGTATGGTTAGGCGCAAGCGGGTAGATCGGAACCATGACTCGGGCGTTCGTTTTCTTTGCAAGCTTATCGCAGAATCTCAGATGAAAGCGTGTGATCTCGTTTACGTAGGCGCCGCCGTGTATGTAGATGATCGTACGCTCAGGCGAGTCGGAGCCAGAGAATATCAGCACGTCGAGTCCGTTGATCTCCAATTCCTCGAAATTGCTCATGAAGAACATCCCCGGCGCGGAATAGGCGGCGTCGCCCTCCGCGCGCTTCTTATCAAGTATCGCTTCCGCCTCCTCCGCGGTCATATCGCGGTTGCCCCAGGCGACCCTCAGATACAGCTCGACGACGCTCGCCATGAGCGACCTGTGCCAGACGATGCGCGAGACCGCCGCCGAAACGCCAACTGCCGCTGCCAGCACGAGCAGTATTATCAAAACGATTTTGAGCCCCTTTTTCATGAACGGCTCCTTTGCTTTTTTTGTTAAGTATAACAGCGCCGCTTGGGTTTTACAAGCAGGCAGGTTTACATTTTACAAAAAATCGGTTATAATAGAAAATGCAAGGAGTGTGTTTATGGAAAAGAAACCGCTTTGGTACAGGTTTTACGGCAGGATCGTAAAGCTGTTTTTGACTAAGAAGACGAAGATAGAATACCTGGGCGAAAAGATAGCCGGACCGTCCGTCGTGATATCAAATCATGAGGGCGCGGCGGGTCCGCTCACCTGGGAGTACAATCTCAAGACGGATAAAAAATTCTGGTCCGCGCACGAGATGACGGAGGGAGTAAAGTCCGTTTTCCGCTACCTCGCGTATTACTATTTCCCGGAGAAGAAGCATTTTTCCAAGTTCTTCTCCCGCCTGATCGGCTTTATCGGCAGCCCCTTCGTAAGCCTCACGTTCAAGGGCATGGCGCCGATACCCACGCATAACTCGGCTATGAAGCTCGTTTCCACCCTCCGCGCGAGCGAGGCCGCCCTTAACAACGGAAACACCCTGATAATATTCCCGGAGGATTCCTCGAAGGGTTATTTCGAAAAGCCCAAGTTCTTCTTCAGCGGGTTCGTCGTGCTCGGCGAAAGGATGCTCGCAAAGGGGATGGATCTTCCCATCTACGTTTCCTATTTTTCAAAGGGCAAAAAGAAGATCACCGTCGATCCGCCCGTCATGTTCTCAATGCTCAAGGAGCTGTACGGCGAGCGTGAGGCGATCTCCGAAAACCTCCGCATCAGGATGAACGAGCTTGCGGATATGTAAAACAGGCATATAAAGAATCCCCTGTTGGGCGCATTCACTTAACGATATGCAGCCTCAAAAGGTATCTTTTTGCGCCCTGCTGCGTTGAAAATGCTCAAAAGACTTTCC
>DGHD01000050.1 GCA_002392505.1 Christensenella sp. UBA3857
TAACGTTGGAGCCGTCCTTGATGTTCGCGGTCTCACGGAAGGGCGAATCGGTACCGGAAACGTCGTGATGGTCGCGTCCGATCATGACGGGGCCGATCTTGCCCTCTCTTACCATCTGGTTGAAGCGGAGCGCGATCCTCGTCCTGCCCTCGGCGTCCTGATAGAGGATCCTCGCCTGAGTGCCGACGACGAGCTTGTTCTTTTCCGCGTCGCGGATCCAGTTGTAATTGTCGCGATCCTGGAAGCGGCGGTTCGGGTCGATGCAGTCCATCGCGGCATGGTCGGTCGCGATAAGATCCGACTCCTTGCCGGAGAGGCAGACCCAGCGGAACGGACCGTAGCCGTAGTCGAAGAGCATCGGGCCCATTATATCCTCGACGTAGGACGGGAATATGAAGCCGTCCTTCTCGTCGTGACCGTTCTTGGAGATCTCCTTGACGCCGGCGTCGTAAACAGCCTTCATGAAGGAATTGCCGTAATCGAAGAAGTATGTGCCCTTCGCCTTAAGCGCGCAGATCGCGTCGAAATGCCGCCTCAGGGACGCGTTGACCGCCTTCTTGAACTTCTCACGGTCGGTATGGAGAAGCTCCGTCCTCTGCTCGAAGGTATAGCCGACGGGGCAGTAGCCGCCGTTGTAGACGTTGTGGCAGGAGGTCTGGTCGGAGAGCAGGTCGATCTTGAAATCGCGCTTGACCGCCGCCTCCAGAAGGTCGACGATGTTGCCGTGATAGGCGATGGAGATCGTAGTCTTCGCATTCCTGTGCTCTTCCGCAAGACGGAACACCTCGTCAAGATCGTCGGAGATGAGGTTTACCCAGCCCTGATCGTAACGGGTCTTGATGCGTGAGAGGTCAACTTCGGCGAAAACACCGACGGCGTTCGCGATATTGGCGGCCTTGGGCTGTGCGCCGCTCATTCCGCCGAGACCGGAGGAAACGAATACGCGGCCTTTAAGATCGCCGTCCTCGGGAATGCCGAGCTCCTTCCTGCCCGCGCCGAGTATGGTATTGAACGTGCCGTGTACGATGCCCTGCGGACCGATGTACATCCAGCCGCCCGCAGTCATCTGACCGTAGTTGGCGACGCCCATCTCCTCCGCCACTTCCCAATCCTCAAGATTGTCGAACATGCCGACCATCAAGGAGTTGGTGAGTATCACGCGGGGCGCTTCGGGCTTCGAGGGGAACAGACCGACGGGATGACCGCTCTCCAGAACGAGGGTCTGATGATCGGTAAGCTCCTCGAGGTATTTCTTGATAAGGCGGTACTGGAGCCAGTTCTGGCAGGGCTGACCGGTCTCGCCGTAGGTAACGAGTTCGTAGGGATAGAGCGCGATCTCGAAATCGAGGTTGTTGTCGATCATTACCTGGAAGGCTTTGCCCTCGATGCATTTGCCCTTGTATTCGTCGATGGGCTTGCCCCAGATGCGTCCCTCGGGACGGTAGCGGTAAGCGTAAATGCGTCCGCGGGTCTTCAACTCCTCAAGGAATTCGGGAGCGAGCTTTTCATGAAGCTCCTCCGGAACGTAGCGCAGAGCGTTCCTTAACGCGAGCTGCGTCTGCGCCTTGGTGAGGCGGAAGCCCCTGTCGGGAGCGCGGCGTTTGCCCTCTTCAAACTTGGGATACTCGGGAAGCACCGCGTCGAGTTTGATCGTCATAGCGCCTGAGATCTTGCTGTTTTCCATAGCTTTATTCCTTTCTGTAAATACTTACGGGGAGGCGTACTTCGCCTCCCCAATTATCATCATTTGAGCGTGCCGCAGACCTTCTCGGCAGCGGGTACGACTGCGTGAGCCTTGATAAGCTCGTCGGCAGCCTTAAGGTTCGGGTACATAACGACGTCGACTTCGTTCGGCTTGACCCTGGAATCGATAAGCTCCCATACCGCCTTAGTCGCGGGAGCCATTTCGCCCTCGCCCGCCTCGCTGCGGAGCCACAGCGCCTGATGCGCGGTGACGAGCTCTATCGCGAGGACCTTCTGCGCGTTGTCGACTATCATGCGGCACTTGCGAGCGGCGGTGGTGCCCATGGATACGTGATCCTCCTGATTTGCGGAAGAGGGGATCGAATCGACGGAAGCGGGATGGGCGTAGACCTTATTCTCGGACACCATGGAAGCCGCGGAATACTGCGCGATCATGAAGCCGGAATTGACTCCGCCGTGCTTGGCGAGGAACGCGGGCAGTCCGTAGGAGAGCGCGGGATTTACCATGCGCTCCGTCCTGCGCTCGGAAACGTTCGCAAGCTCCGAAACGGCGATGCCGAGGAAATCGAACGCGAGCGCCATGGGCTGACCGTGGAAGTTACCGCCGGAGATGACCTCGTCCTCATCCGGGAAAATGATTGGGTTGTCGGTAACTGCGTTGATCTCGCGCGAGACCGCCTCCGCAACGTAGCGGATGGCGTCGCGGCTGGCGCCGTGGATCTGCGGGACGCACCTTATAACGTAAGCGTCCTGTACCTTGTTGGGCTGGGTGCGCTTTGCAAGACCGGAGCCCTCGAGAAGCTTAAGCAGATTCTCCGCCGTATCCTTCTGCCCCTGATGACCGCGCACGTCGTGCACCTTATGGTCGAACGCCGCCTTGATGCCGAACTGTGCCTCCGCGGTGAGCGCCGCGGCGATATCGGCAGTCTTCATAAGATCGAGCGCGTCGATAACGCAGAGCGAACCGACCGCCGTCATTATCTGGGTGCCGTTTATGAGGGCAAGTCCCTCCTTGGCGGCCAGCTCTATCGTGGGGATGCCCGCCTTCTCCATGGCTTCTTTGCCGCTCATGCGGACGCCGCGATACTCCGCTTCACCTTCGCCGAGCATAACGAGCACCATGTGCGAGAGGGGCGCGAGATCGCCGCTTGCACCGAGGGAGCCCTTCTCCGGAATTATGGGATGAACGCCCGCGTTGAGCATATTGAGGAGCGTTTCTATCGTGGAAAGGCGAATGCCGCTGTGACCCCTTGAAAGGGCGTTGCAACGGAGCAGCATGGCTGCCCTGACCGCCTCGGTGGGAAGAGGCTCGCCCATGCCGCAGGAATGGGAAATGATAAGATTGCGCTGAAGCTGCGCCGTTTCATCCGCAGGGATGAATGTATCGGAGAATTTGCCGAAGCCGGTCGTGAGACCGTAGATGACCGCGCCCTCCGAAAGCTTCTTCTCAACGTAGTTCCTTGCCTTGATGACCGCCGCCCTGGCAGCCTCGGACAATTCGACCTTTTCATAGCCGCGGGCGACCGCCGCTACCTGTTCCAAAGTTAAGGATCTTCCATCGATTACAACTGACATTTGATCAATTCCTTCTTCCTTGATTTATTAAAGTATTAACCAACTAATTATATCGCATCGGATATAAAAGGTCAAGTTTGAGATAGCCTTATATTATCTTGTTCCAAAGGATATTGACATAACGACGAAGAGGCTATAAAATATATATGTATGCGACTATAAGGCGCAAAAGAAGACTGCCGCGCCGATCGGAGGTGTTACATTTGACCGATTACGAAAAAAAGAACGATAACGCCGGAGTACCTTCCGTCGAAGATATTTTCAATGAAGACGACTATATGCTGGAGGACGATTATCTCGAGGCGTCCGCTCCCTCCGTTCATGCGGGCGAAGTAAAGGCGGCTCCCGCCCCCGCTCCCGAAGCCGCGCCTGCTCCGGCATACGTTCAGGCTCCGGCCGCTCCCGCCGTCCCGGTACAGGCTCCCGTAAAGACGGAGACTGCCATCGCACCTAAACAGCAGCAGGCTTTGCAGGGCTCCCGCAAAAAGAACAAAAAGAATCGCCGCACAAGGGACGTTTACGTTCCCGAGACCGTCGATCCCGAAAGCGTGGTCATAGTCGAGGTTCCGCAGAAGGATAAGAAGCTCGTCAATATTTCAGAGCATTTCAGTTCCCAGAAGATCTCGCCCATTGAAAACGCGTTCTATACGATATCGCTTATCAAGCCCACCGCGATATTCGCCGAAGCGGCTATCAACGGCGTCGCTGGGATATTCGACAAGATGATAGACAGCAGATATCAGGTCAACGTTAAATTCAAAAAGATCGAGGCGAACGTCAAGCCGACCGACACTCAGCCCGGAGTTGAGCCCAAAACCGTTACCATCGCTCCTCCCGAGTCCGGCGAAGGCATGCCCCGCATAGGATCCCCAAAGGATCTCATACCACAATGATCCCGTATCCCGCCCGGTTTAACGACCGGGTCTTTTTTTATTCCGTAAGGCATATCCTTTAACCGGAATTACGCAAAAAGGAATGGCAGGGCTTTATGGAATACAGAAAGAGAAGGAAAAAAAGGAACGCTCCCGCGGAAGGGAGCTTTCAGCCGCTCATCCGCGCGCTCATACTCATTATAATATTCGGCGCCGCACTTTGGCTCATATTCGGAACAAAGGCGGGCGAACGCATAAAATCGGGCTGGGCAATGTCGCTCATCGACAGCTGCCGCGCGGGTTCAAAGCCGGCCGCTACGCCTTCACCTCTTGTCATGCCGGAAGATACCACCTCCCCCGCCCCGACCGCCGCTCCCACGGGCGAGACCTGCGAGGTAAAGCTCCCGTCCATCGAGATCCACATGGTCGAGATGGGCATTTATTCCGACAGCGCCCTCTGCTCGTCGAAGGCCGCGGAGCTTAAAAGCATGGGCGCGGCAGGTTACGTTTTTAACGACGGAGGGAGTTTAAGGCTCATAGCCTCCGCTTATTCCGATAAGGCTTCCGCGGAAAACGTAATCGAGAGGCTCAGAACGGAAGGATACGAATGCTCGCTCCATACCGTGAGCTCAAACGGCGTCGAGCTCATCATTACCGCCCCCGATGAAAGGCTACTTCCGATTAGAACGGCGTTCGCCGCTGCCGCAGAAACGATCACGGCGCTCGATGAGCTTGCCATAGACTTCGATCTCAATTCAAGATCGACCGAATACGGTCTTAACGTGCTGAGCGAGATCAAAACGAATCTCGCGACCGCTTCCGCCTCTATCGCTCCCCAGGCGGAGCAGAACGCTATGCTGGCGATACTGAACAGATACTATGCCGACCTGTTGATCATTTCCGCTCCCGACGAGACAGCCTCCGCGTCAAGAACGGCGTTTGCCTCTTACATAAAGGCTTTGCGGGTCGAAGCCGCGCTCCGATACGTTATGCTGCTCAGCGAAATAGGAGGCGCCGCGTGAAACGCGGCGCTCCCTGCGGTTTTATTTATTACATTTGGTATTATGTTACACGTTTGGATTCGTTTTCCGTTATGTTTTGTAAATTATTTTCTTTATGAAAAAATGATTATCTGTCATAATTGATTTATTTCCACTGGATTTTTATGCATAGGCGCATAGCATCGGAAATATGTTTTCAAGCTGTAACTATCACATTTTTAAGTAAAAAAATATCAAAATCTATTGACAAGCCCCGCATGATAATATAGAATCTATATAAAATAAAGAAAGGGGTTTTTATATGCTTATCAGGGATGTTTCTGCGGCAGAGCTTGAAGTAATGATCAAAATTTGGGAAGCTGAAAAGCCCATCACAATAAAGGATATTTGGGAAGCGATCGGCGAAAACAAGTGGACTTATCAAACCGTGCAGACTTTTGTAAACCGTCTCCATATGAAGGGATTTATCGATATGGTCGGCAAAAGGGTGCGCAGTTTCGAGTACGTCCCCTGTGTGACGAGGGCGCAGTACCTCGCGTTGACTAAGGGACACCTCTTCAACGGAGAGCCTGGCGCATGCGTTTCCGACCTTGTGAAAGCGCTTTACGCGAACGGCAACATGACCGATAAGGATATCGAGGAGATATCCGCCTGGATCAGCGAGATCAAATAATACCGAATAACAAAAAGGGGGTTGCGATAAGCAACCCCCTTTTTTTGTCTCTTTATTCCCTGAACCACTCGGCAAGGCGGTCAAGCTCGACCTCCGTCTCCTCGCCGTCAGCCATACATTTGACCTTAACGGCGCCGCGTTCAAGCTCCTCGTCCCCGAGTGCTACGGTGAATTTCGCGCCGAGCTTGTTCGCGTATTTGAACTGCGCCTTGAAGCTTCTTTCCATGTGATCGAACTCGGCGGAAACGCCGGCTTCCCTCAGCTTTTGAGCAAGCGCGAACGCCTTCATACGCGGGGCGTCGCCGTTGGCGGCAAAGTAGACAGTCATCTCGGGAGGCTTGGGGAATTCGACCTCGTTGGTTTCCATGACCGCAAGCAGGCGCTCCATGCCCATGCCGAAGCCCACGGCGGGGATGGACGGACCGCCGAGCTCCTCAATGAGTCCGTTGTAGCGACCGCCCGCGCAAACCGCGCCCTGCGCGCCGATGCGGTTCGAAATGACTTCGAACACGGTACCGGTGTAATAATCGAGCCCGCGGACGATATCGGGATCGATAACGTATTCTGCGCCAGCGGCGTCAAGGCAGGACTTAACGCCCTCGAAATGCTTCCTGCAGTTATCGCAAAGGAAGTCGATCGTGCGGGGCGCGTTCTTTACGATCTCCCTGCAGCGGGGCTCCTTGCAGTCGATGATCCTCATGGGGTTCTTATCGAACCTTGCGCGGCAGGTCTCGCACATCTCGTTAAGGTAGCCGCTCAGATACTCCTTCAGCGCGGCGTTGTACTCCTTACGGCATTCGGGGCAGCCGATGCTGTTTATGTGCAGCATGAGATCCTTTACTCCGAGCTTTCCGAAGAGCGAAAGCGCAAGCAAAATGACCTCCGCGTCCGTCTCCGGCGCGTAGGAGCCGACGATCTCGATGCCGAACTGATGATGCTCGCGAAGGCGGCCCGCCTGGGGCTTCTCGTAGCGGAAGGTCGGCGAATTGAGGTAGTAGAGCTTCTGGGGCATCGGCTCGTTGAAGAGCCTGTTCTCGAGGAACGCGCGCACCATTCCGGCGGTCCCCTCGGGCTTCAGCGTGATGGAGCGACCGCCCTTATCCTCAAAAGTGTACATTTCCTTCTGGACTATATCGGTGGTATCGCCAACGCCGCGAAGGAACAGCTCCGTATGCTCGATAATGGGCGTGCGAAGCTCGTTCGCGCCGTAAAGAGCGCACATTTCGCGCATTGTATTCTCGATGTAGTGCCATTTGTAGCTTTCGGAAGGGACGACGTCCTTCGTGCCCTTCGGCGCCTGAATGTTGATCATAGTAACTCCTGTAAACTTAACTGATTTTTATTCGTCGGTTATCGGAACTCCGAAAAGCTCCGTAATAGAATCCTGCTTTATAACGCCGTGCTTTTTGAGCTCAAGCTCAACCGTATAGGGGGCGATCGAGGCGGCAGCCGCCTTGTTTATGACCTGCCGCATGCTCGGCTCCGCCATGTAATCGTACATATTGGAGCTCGAAGAATCGAAGCAGATATGCAGCGCCTTCCCCTCTATCCAATGTGCGGCGGAGGTTTCGACCGCAAAATACAGCGTTTGATCGAGATCGGAAAGCGCCGTGCGGAGCTTTCCGTAGATCTCATCCGCGTCGGGAGTGAGATCGGGGACCTTCACGAAGCTCTCCTCCTCTTTCCCTTCCGACGGTACGGCGACCGTCCGCTCTGCCGCGGCAGGCTTCTCCGCCTCCCCAGCCGGCGCTTCGGCGGCGGCTTTTTGGGCGGCAGCAGCGGCGTCCTTCACGACGGTTTTGAGCGAATCCTCTATAACGCCTATCCTGTCCGCCATGGCGGCGAGCCCAGTATCGTATTCCGGACGGCAAATAAGGAGCAGCTTGCTTTCAAGAAGCGTGCGCGGTGTGGAAACGAGCTTCAGATCGAGCTGGAGCTTCAAAAGCTCCTCCACGGCGCGCTCGGCTCTCTCCTTCGATATGAGCGCTGCCTGCGCCATGTAATCCTGCATCATCTCGTCCGTGCAGTCGAGGATATCCCTGCAGTCCCCGCAGAGCTTCACGAGCAGCAGCGCCCTGAAATGCGCCGCAAGATCCAGCGAGAACACGCCGAGATCCCGTCCGCTTTTGACAACCTCGCCCACGAGGCGCATCACCTTCGCCGTATCGGAGGCGATAACGGCGGCGGCGACCTCCTTTAAGAATTCGGAATTGACGCTCCCGAGCACGCTCATAACGTCGTCCGCAGAGACCCTTCCCCCGCAGAACGAGAGGCATTGATCGGCAATGCTCAAGCAGTCCCTCATGCCGCCTTCCGCAGCTCTCGCAATGGCGATGAGCCCGGCGTCGTCTATTTCGGCGCCGATCGAAGCGAGCGAGCGCTTCATCGACGAGACCATATCGGCTACGCTCAATCTGTGGAACTCGAACCTTTGACAGCGTGAAACGATCGTCGCGGGGAGCATTTGCGGCTCTGTCGTCGCGAGTATGAACACGACGTGCGCGGGCGGCTCCTCCAGCGTTTTAAGAAGCGCGTTGGACGCGTTCTTTGTCAGCATGTGCGCTTCGTCGATGATGTAGACCTTGGTCTTGAGCGAGAGCGGGGCGAACTCCGCCCTTTCGATAAGCGCGCGCATCTCCTCCACGCGGGAGTTCGAGGCGGCGTCCATCTCGATTATATCGACGTTGTTCTCGGCGCGGCATGCCTCGCATTTTCCGCATGGCTCGCCGTCTGCGGGATCGAGGCAGTTAATCGCCTTTGCGAGGATCCTTGCGGTGCTCGTCTTGCCCGTGCCGCGGCTCCCGCAGAAAAGATAGGCGTGCGCAACACGGCCCGACCTGATCTGGTTGAGCAATATCGTCGTGATATGCGGCTGCCCGATTATCTCCGAGAATTTCTCCGGGCGGAATTTACGGTAGAGAGCGCTGTATGCCATGCTGTATCCGCTGCCTTCTTCAGTCGATCGGGTACTTTATGACCTCGGCGGCGCCGTCGGTCCAAAGCCTTTCGATATTGTAATACTCCCTTTCCTCGGGATAGAAAATATGCAGGAGTACGTAGCCGAAGTCGAGAACGATCCAGCGTCCCTCCGTATATCCTTCCTTGCGGCGGAGGTAAAGACCGATCTCTTCGTATTTATCGAGCACCTCGTCGCAGATAGCCTTTACCTGCAGAACGGATGCGCCGCTCGCGATAACGAACCAATCCGCAACGATGGTCTTATCCGCAACGTCGATCGCGATGATGTCGGACGCCTTCTTGTTGTCGAGTACTTCAAGAAGCTTCAATACCCTTTCCTTCTCCTCCTCGCGGATGCGAAGCTCTATCTCGTTGGGGAAGAATTCATTGTCCATTGTTTTTCTCCATTTCTTTTTTTAGATAATCCATAACGCTTTGGGTGGCGGGGTTTACCGCCCTGCCGCTCGCCTGAGTGTACTCGGCGGAATGCCGCATCACCATCAGCATACAAAGATCGATATCGTCGTAAGCGGCTTTCCGCATTTCGTCCACTCCTTCGAAATCCCTTGTCGGCTCGATCTTATCGGCTACGTAGATTATTTTATCCAACATGCTCATGCCGACTCTTCCGAGCGTGTGATTCTGTATCGCCTGGAGCACCTCGGGATCCTTGACGCCATACTCGTCCATAGCGATGACCGCGCCGAGGCGGGCATGGATCAAATACGGGTTTTTACGCTCCTCGTCGCTGATATCGTAACAATGCTGTTCGCAGTACTCCAAAAGCTCCTTGTTCGGAAGCTTGATACAGTCGTGCAGTATCGCGGCAAGCCTTGCCTTTTTGGTGTCCACCCCGTATAGGTGGGCAAGCTTTACCGCCTCGCACGCAGTCAGCATGGTATGATTGAGGCGTTTTTTCCTGATAACGGAAGCAAGCCGCGAGCGTATGGAAACTATCTCGTCAGGCATATAGAGCGCGCTTCGGTACATGAAATGCTCCGTCTCGAGCAGAACGAGGTCGTCCACCGGCTCAGCCTCGAACATGCGGCGTCTGACCTCCGTCGAGGAGATATCCGGCCCGTTGAATTCGGAAACGATGACCGTGCCGCCGAACCTTTCCTCAATGCTCCTTGCCAGGGCGTTCATGTCCCTGAGCTTATCCGGACGCGATACCGCGACGAGCTTCGCCATAGAGAGTATGCGCTTCGGCTCGCGCCATTCGGGAAAATTCTCGAGCATGTCCCCGCCTACGATGAAGAACAGCTCCGCACCGCGGTACTGTCCCTTGAAATGGGCAAGGGTATCGACTGTAAAGCTCTTCCCGCCGCGCTTCAGTTCAACGTCGGAGGAATATATGCCGTCCTCTTCGTTAAGGGCGTTATCGAGCATCCTCAAACGGACGTTGGCGGAAAGCCTGTTTTCGTCATGCTTGTGAGGCGGATCAGCGGCAACGACCATAAAAAGCTTGTCAAGCTCAAGCTCTTTTAGGACCGATCGAGCCGTCCATATGTGACCCAGATGTACAGGGTCATATGTTCCACCATATATACCAAGCCTCATAATATCATATTATACTACATAAAACACGTTTTGTGAATAGCCTTTGGCAAATTGGGAAACAAAATAAAACATGGATAGTACGGCGTCGAAAAAAAGACTTCTGTCCCATATCGCGTTCGTCAGCTTTCACCACGGCAAGCGAAGGTTCGCCGTGGTCTTCGATTCGATATTCATTTGGACAGTGATACTGCTTGCCGTGAGGATAACTCTGATCCCCTACGTCAGGATCAGCGCGGCAGCTTGGATCGCATCCGCGTTCTTCACCCTCACTTTTTTCTTTATTTGCCGCGTCGTCCAGCGCGAGCGCTTCGTCCGGCACAAGCTGAAAATGCGTTCCGACGCCCGGGAAGCGGCGGCTCTCTTCAAGGCGCGTTTCGATCCGGACAGGCTTTACGCACTCATAAAACCGCAAAAGGGAGTCGTCGCGGCGGCGAAGACCGACCTGCTTTCAGCGGATGATATCATCGAAGCGGTAAGGGAAAACGGGCTTCCGTTAAAGCTCGTCACGCTCGCAGAGCCGACGGAAAAGGCGGCGGCGCTGATCGAAAGATCGGATAACGGGATAAGCATCGTTTCCCCGCAGGAGCATTTGGGGATAGCTCTTGAAAAGCTCTATCCCGTATCGGAGGAAGAGATCGACGACGAGATCATACGCTCGCATCGCGAAATGAACGAAAAAAGAAGCTTGGGGGAAATATTCCTCACCGTAAGCAGAAAGAGGGCGGTCAAATATCTGCTCGTCGGCGGCGGGTTGTTCCTCTTCTCTTTCTTCATGCATCACCGGCTCTATTACAGACTTATCGCCTGCGTTTCGGCGTCCGCGGGCGGGTTTATGCTGTTTCTGGAAGAGCTGCCGAATAAGACCGGGTATGAAAAGAAAAAGCCGGCATGAAGCCGGCTGAAACAGCGTTTGTTTATTCCACAAAATCGAATTCCCACTCACCGAGGCGTATCGTGGAGCCCTCGACGGCGCCCTTTTTGCGGAGCGCCTCGACAATGCCTTCCTTTACGAGCAGCTGCTGGAAGCGGCGCATGGATACCTCGTCCTCCGAATTGGTGGTATCGAGTATGTAATTCACCGTGCCGCCGGTGACGACGAACACGCCGTCCTCCTCCGTTATAACGAAGCCCTTTTCGTACTGCGGCTCCTGTATGAGCTCCTCCTCCTCGAAGGCGCGCGTTCTGGGAAGCACCTTGAGCTTTTCGATTATCGCGTCCATAAGCTCCTCAAAGCCCGATACCGTCGCCGCCGAAACGGGGAATATCGGAATATCCTCTTCGCTGAGCTCCTCGCGGAGCCTTTCAAGATTCTCCTGGGCTCCGGGGATATCCATCTTGTTCGCGGCAACAAACTGCGGCAGCGCATGAAGCGCGGGGCTGTAATCGTAAAGCTCCGAACGGATGGTGTAATAATCCTCTATCGGGTCCCTGTCCTCCGAGCCGGAGATATCGATGACGTGGACGAGCATCCTCGTCCTTTCGATATGCCTCAAAAAGCTCCTGCCAAGTCCCGCGCCCTCCGCCGCGCCCTCGATGAGCCCGGGGATATCCGCGAGCACGAACGACGTGTCATAGCGTTTTACAACGCCGAGATTGGGCGTTAGCGTAGTGAAATGGTAGTTCGCGATCTTGGGGCGGGCGCTCGTGACGACGGAGAGTATGGTCGATTTTCCGACGTTGGGAAGCCCGACGAGACCGACGTCCGCGACCGTGAGCAGTTCGAGCTCGACCTCGTATTCCTTGAGCTTCTGCCCGGGCTGGGCGTACTTTGGCGCCTGCTTTGTGGGCGTGGCGAATCGGGCGTTGCCGCGGCCGCCCTTGCCGCCGCGGAGCACGCATTTTTCATAACCCGGCTCGGACACGTCGGCGATTATCTTGCCGCTTTCAACGTCGCGCACGCGCGTGCCGACGGGGACCTTTATCCTCATATCGGCGCCGTTTTTGCCGGTCTGCATCTTGGGGCGTCCGTTCTCGCCGCGTTCGGCGCGGAAATGCTTTGTAAAGCGGAAATCGAGCAGCGTATTCGTATTGTCGTCTGCAACGAACCATACGCTTCCGCCCAGACCGCCGTCGCCTCCGTCGGGACCGCCGCGGTTAACGAATTTCTCGCGATGGAAGCTCGAACAGCCGTCGCCGCCGTCACCCGCTTTTATGAATATGTGTATCTTGTCAACGAAATTCATTTTGTGTTCCTTTGCCTTTCAATATCAAGATCCGCGTTTTTCGTATTCTCTGCAAAGCTCCCTTATCATGCACTCGCCGCATTTCGGGTTCCTTGCCGAGCAGACCCTTCTGCCGTGGAATATCAGCCAGTGATGCGCGATGGACCACTTATCCTCCGGGATATTCTCCATGAGCTGTTTTTCCGTCGCCTCAACGGTGCCGGCGTCCGCGAGACCGATCCTGTTCGAAACCCTGAAAACGTGTGTGTCGACGGCTATCGCAGGCACGCCGAACGCGTTCGAGAGCACTACGTTCGCGGTCTTTCTGCCGACCCCGGCGAGGGACTCCAGCCCCTCCCTGTCGGAAGGGACCTCGCCGCCGAAGCGTTCGACGATATCGCGGCAGGCGGAAACGATGTTCTTCGCCTTATTATGGTAGAAACCGCAGGAATGTATGTAGCCCTCGATCTCCTCCGGCTCCGCCTTTGCCATCTCCTTCGGGCCGGGATATGCTGCAAACAGCGCCGGAGTGGTCTTGTTGACCTGCTTGTCCGTGCACTGTGCGGAGAGTATTGTCGCGATCAGAAGCTCGTATGGATTGCTGAAAACGAGCTCCGGAGCGGCGTCGGGATGCTGCGCGGCGAGCCCGTCAAGCACGGAATCACGCCAAGCTGTGTATTTTTTCGTTAGCTTTTTCATACGCATAATCTATCATATCATTCGGGTTTTGTCCACAGGATTTTTAACGATTTCCGCCTAAAAGCCCCAAAAGCTTCATCGGATCGACAGCGCCGTTCTGCATGGAACCCTTCAACTGCATGATCATTTTGAGCATTTCGAGCTGACCGTTCCCCGGGTTCTGCGCCTTAGGCGGCTGCGGCTGTTCAAGCTTTCTCACCGGAGGGCTGTACGGCGAGGGATCAAACGATATCCCGAATCCGTCGCCTATGTTTTTCAGCTCATAAGGCGCGGCGAAAGGTCTCATCGCCTCGAGAAAGGCCTTCACCTGCTCCGGTCCCTGCTCCTCGCGGATGCGTCTTGCGAGCTTTAAAAGCGGAGACGCCTCTCCCCCGCCCGAGGCGCGCCGCGGCGGGATGTTCCTTCCGGATACGTTCTGCATATCTTTGATGAGCCTTCCTTTCCCGGCAAGCTGCGCCGATATGAACGGGGAGGCGTTTGCCTCTTCCTTACACTATACTATTCGTTTCGCGGTCATAATGTGAGCGTTCAGCATAGAATGATAGCAAGGAGGATCGTATCAATGAAAAAGAGTCTCAGAGAATCCGTTTCCGCAAAAAAACAGCCGGACGTTCTTACCGAGGACGCCCGCGCCGAAGCCGAAAACATCATTTCGCAATACTCCGGTTTATCCGAACCGGAGCTTATGGCGGAGCTTAAAAAGGCGACCGCCAAACAAAAAGCCGAGGGGCGTTTCGACCCTTCGGCGGTAAAACAGGGCGTTGAGAGCATAATGCCGATGCTGAACGATCAGCAAAAGCGAAAGCTTTTCGATATACTCGGTCAGATCTGATCGGAGCCCTTGATGAACCCTTCCTCCGCGAAATAGCGGTAGAGCGTGCAGGTCATGCCCCCGTTCGAGAGCTTGCGCCGCCTGTCGGCTTTTTTGCCGTAGATGCGCTCGAAATCGCGGTGCGAGGTTATTATGTTCTTATCCCAATGCGTCAAAGGATCGAAGGTCTTCCTCATGGCGAGGTAGAGCTTTTCCGCCTCGCGCTTTTCCATGAGCCGCTCGCCGTAGGGGGGATTCGCAACGATTATCCCGCCCTCATAGGGCGAGCTGAATTCCTCAACCGGACGAACGAGCCAGTTTACCTTTACGCCCGCTTTTTTGGCGTGGCGGCGGCAGATATCTATCGCGTGGGGATCAATGTCGCTCCCCGTTATCTCGGGCTCGATATCGACGACAAGGTCCCTCGCTTCCTCCCTCGCCGTATCGAAGGGACGCCCCTCGACGAAAGCCCAGCTTTCCGCGGCGAAGGGACGGTTCATCCCCGGCGCCATATTCCTTGCGATCATGGCGGCCTCTATCGGCATAGTGCCTGAGCCGCACATGGGATCGCAAAGCGGGATATCGCGGTTATATCGGGCAAGCCTGACGATCGCCGCGCCGAGCGTCTCCGCAATTGGTGCGGCGACGTTCCAGGTGCGGTAGCCCCTTCTCGAAAGACCGGCGCCGCAGCAGTCGAGCGCAAGCGTGACCTCGTCGCGAAGAAGCCCTACTTCAACGATCACTTCCTCCCCGTCCTCGGGCAGGCTTTTTACGCGGTACGCCTCAAAAAGCGAGTCCACTATCGCCTTTTTGGTGATGCTCTGACAGTCCGAAACGGCGAAGAGCTTGCTCTTTGCCGATTTTCCGTTGACGTGTATGAAGCTGTTTCGGCGGATGTAATCGCACCATTTCACGGAGCGAACGCCGGAATACAGCTCCTCGAAGGATTCGGCGCGGAACTCGCCGACGATCATGAGCACGCGTTCCGCCGTGCGCAGCCACAGGCACGCCCTCGCCATATCGGCGTAGCTGCCGGTGAAGATTATACGCGCGTCCGAAACGGATTCTATGTTTATATGAAGCGCGCGGAGCTCATCCGCGGCAACGGACTCGAGCCCCATTTTGCAGGTAGCCAGGAACCTCATTCTTCATCGCCTCCCCCGTCGGGATCGTCGGTCAAGCCGCTTATAACGGTTTTAACAATCCTGTCGATAGCGTTCATAAGACGGCGCTTCGATACCCCGTAGCGCTCCTCGATGTCGGTGCAGACCTCCGCGCCGCACTGATCGCAGGCAAGTATTTCGAGCGCGGCGGACAGCGCGACGGACTGGTCCTCGCTTATCCTGGAGAAGCTGCCTTTCAGATTGGCAAGGAATCGCTCGATAATATTTGCGCCGGTGGATATCACCTCGCCGGAATAGTACGGCGTCGCCTTTTTGCTGAACCGCGGGAATATGCCGGCGTAAGTATGCGGTATCTTCACGTTTGAAAGGTCGATGATATTGACCCTTCCCTCAAGAAGCGAGCCGTCCATTATAGCGAAGAAGGGCTCCGCCGCGCCCATGCGTTTGAGCGTGCCCATCGCCTCGTTCACGATAGCGCGGTTCGTTTCGATATCGGACATTATCTCGCGTATGAGCCTTACGGAATGATCGTCATTAACCATCCTGAGCAGGCTCAGCATGGCGTAGGAAACGTTGAACTCATTCAGCGTGAACGCCCATCTGACCGTTTCGCGGAACGATGCGTCGTTCTTCCAGTTCTCGATAAGCTCCTCCGCGGACGTGTCCCTGCTCGCAAGGAGCGATTTCGCCCTGACGATTATGCTCTCGACGGGGAGCTGGTAATGGATTATCGCCTTTTCGGCGATACGCGCCGCAGATGGATCGGTTTCCGCTTTTATGCACGCCGTGCGGTAGTATTTGGCAATATAATCGTTCTTGTCTATACGCAGGAGCTTGCCGTAAACCTTCGCGGCGTTCGGAAAATCCTTCGACCTCATATAGGAGACCGCGAGCCTGTGATTTGCGAGTGAGTCGTACGGCATGAGCTTCACAAGCCGCTTTGCGATCCTTGCCGCCGCCTCGAAGCTGCCAGCCTCGATCAGCGCGCCGTTCACGCGAAGTAGCACGTCCGGCTGCTCCGAATCGCATTTCTCGAGCTTTTTGGCGACCTGTGTCATCTCGATCTCGTTGTTCATGCCCTTGGCGTACATGAGCTTGAGGCTCAGCGCCGTCCAGTTGTTCCCGTCCGACTCGATAAGCTTTTCGAGATACCCGGCGCCTTCCTCCTCCCTGTGACAGCAGAGGCACGAAAGCGCGAGCTGATAGATAATATTGGTGTCGCCCGGTTTGTCATTGTAAAGCTGAGCGAATAGATTTGAAGCTTCCTCGTAATCGCCGCGATTGAACGCCTCGTGCGCCCTGCGGATATCGGAATTGCGCTTTATGACGGCGGCGTCCAAAAGCGCGGGCTCGTCCGTATCGAGGGATTCGATATAGTCGATCGCGTCGAGCATCGCATCGGTGCGCTCCGAGACCTCGTCCGTGAGCTCGAAGAAGCGGTCGAAGCACGCCTTCGCGCCTTCCAGCTCCGAGAGCCCCATGAGGTTGAAGCCCACCATGCAGTAGGCGTCCTTCTTGAACTCCTCGTCAAGATGCATATAGGGGATGAGCATACGGTTCGAATCGTTGAACCGCGCCATATCGGTCAGCACCTCTGCCGCCGAAAGCCTCGTATCGAAATCGAAGGGATCCTTTTCAAGCGCCTCGTTATACATCGAGATCGCGCTTATAAGGTCGTTTTGGGCGCGCTTCATATCCCCGCGCTTTACGTAGAAAGCCGGGTCCTGCGAAAAATGCAGTATCCTGCCGTTCGCATCGTCCTTGTTTTTGTTGACCTTATCGCTCATCCTTTGAACCGGAGCCCTTTGCTTCCTTCAGAAGCGCGTTGAGCTCCTCTCCCGTAAAATCGTATTTTGAACCGCAGAACCTGCAAACGAGCTCCGCTTTTCCGTCCTTTTCGATCATGTCCTCGAGCTCCTCCCTGCCGAGCGATATCAGCGCGGATTCGATCTTTTCCCTTGAACAGTCGCATTTGAAGACGGGCTCTGCGGTCTCGGTGATCTCAAGATCGAGCTCTCCGAGGAGCTTTTCAAGCGCCTCTTCAAGCGTCATGCCGTCCTCGAGCATCCGAGTCAGCTTTGTGATCTCCCCCGCCTTATTCTCGAGCGCGGCAAGATCGGAGTCCGGACAGAAGGGCAGCGGCTGAAGCATGAGCCCCGACGCCGCGCGCACCTCGCCCGTCGCGGGATCGACCCTTACGCCGAGGTAAACGAGCGACGGCTGCTGCTCGCTCACAACGAAATAATTGGCAAAATCATTGGCGATCTCGCCGTCGGTAATGGCGCATCTGCCGACGTAGGGCTCCTTTAACGAAAGATCGCGTATGACGCGCATCTCGCCGTTTTTTCCGACGACGCCCGATACGTCGAGCTTGCCGTTTTCGTTGAGGGGCAGCTCCGCCGAGGGACGGTCGGTATAGCCCTTTACGACGCCGCCCGAGTGTCCCACCGCGACGAACCTGCCCGCGGCGCCGTCACCGTCGAATATGACGGTGAGATTATCCATTTCGGACTTGAGCTGCACGCTCATCATGGCGGTCTGCATCAGGAGCCTCCCGAGCGCGGCGGTGCATACGTGCGAAAGCGAGTGCGCCTTTCTTGCGTCCTCGACGAGTTTCTTTCCGCTTATCGCGGTCATATTGACGCTTCCCCAAAGGAGAAGACCCCTTATAACGATATCATTGTTCATTATTCACACCTTTTTCTTGCAAAAAACTGGATCCTTTCGGCGTCGTCCGACGGCGGGCAGACGGACATGAATCCGTATGCGGCGGGATCGAATCCCGCTTCGTCGAGCCAGCCCGTCAGTTCCCTTACGGAATGCGCGCGCTGGATATGCACCTCGTCGAAACGCTCGTAAAGCCCGCCGTTCTTTTTGAAGAAGGATAGCTCCATGCGGACGAGCTTCGCCGCTTCGTCATAATAATTCTGCCACATATAGGGCGTATCGGGCGAGCTGTCGACGAACGCGTTGTTCCCGAGCACCTTCTCGAGCTTATACCGCGACGATACGTCGAAAAGCAGCAGCCCGCCGGGCTTCAGCACCGAATGCGCGGCTTTGAAAAAGCGCTTCGCGTCCTCGCGCGAGGCAAGGTAATTCACTCCGTCGCAGCAGGCGACGACGCAGTCCGCCTTTTTATGGGAAGCAAGCTCACGCATGTCCATCCTGATAAAGCGGAGCTTTGAAAGCGAAAGACCCGCCTTGCGCTGTTTCTCCGAAGCCGCAAGGAGCATCTCCTCCGAAACGTCGCTCGCCGTAACGTCAAAGCCCATTTTGGCAAGCCTAAGGCTCACTTCCCCGGTGCCGCAGGCGCATTCAAGCACAGTTGCTCCCGCCGGCATGAAGGAGGCGACGTATCCCGCCCAGGCGTCGTAATCGACGTCAGCCATGAGCTTGTCATATAAAACTGCTAATTTTCCGTACTGCATAAAAGAAATTATAGTACATTAAAGCGGCTTTGACAACCCCGATACGATCCGAAGCCGCACAAAGCCGCAGTATTCGTCAATGATCGTCAAGTCATCTCTTATAGATCTTATACTTGCTCCTGCGTTTCGAGTTGTGCTTTTTGTTCCTTATCCACGCGGGGATGCGTATAACGATCACGAGGGCGATAACGAGTATTCCGATGAGTATCCAGAAAAGAAGTCCGCTGCCGCCGCTCCTGTGAAGATAGAGCCCGTTCGAGATCAACTGATATCCGCTGCCGTTCTGGTTGAAGGTCCAGATCATATCGTCCGTAACGTCGGATTTTATCACGCTGTTTTTATCGATAATGACGTCCGCAGCGGCAAGGCTCCTGCTCTTTTTGACGGCACGGAGCGCCTTTCCTTCGGATACCACTACGTAAGAACAGCCCGCCTCGGGGTTCTCGGCATAAACAAAGGACCTGTTTCCGTTCTCATCCTCGGTGAGCTTGAAAAGCGAGATCTCATGCGGGGTCTCCTTGAGCTTTGTGGAACGGAATACCTCGCCGTCAAAGAACAGATAATGGAGCGTCAGCCCGTCCTGCATGGTGAACAGGGTGTTCTGGTAAAAGACCCAAACGGTGTACTCCGCATCGCCGCCGTTTTTGGAAACGGACAGGTTGCTGATGCCGCGGCTCTGCGAGCCCTTACCGCCCACTATGGAGCTTTCCCCGCCTTTATTCTCGCTGCTGTTTCCGGGTGCGGACATAGCTCCTTCGGCGATCAGATCGCCTGTAAAATACGGCTCGCCGTTAAGCTCGAGCGTAACCGTGCCGAGCTTGTCTCCCTCCGCTATCGGCGCGGTGACGGCGTCCATATCGAGCACGGGCTCCGCCCAGACGAAGCTTTCGGCGGAGATCTTCGATATATCGTCTACGTTTCCGGAAACCCTTACGGACGAAATATCCACCGTGGCGGTGATGCGCCCGTTATTGGGATCGTTGGGATCGAAGCCGACCGTCTGCACGTTGAACGCGTTCGTCACACCGTAATGAGCAAGATCGTAATCAACGTACTGCGAGAAACCGTATTCGAACAGTTTCTTGGCGTTATGGAAGCGGTAATACGTCGTCGTCCCGCCCATGTTGTTATCGCCGAGGAGAACGGCTATAAGCGTGACTCCGTCCTTCTGGGCAGCTTCGACCAGACAGTAGCCGGCGAAATTGGTCTCGCCCGTTTTACCGCCGATGGCGTACTGATAGATATTATCCTCCCAATCGACGCCCTGCTTGGTGTAGAGGAGCTTGTTGGAGGTCTGTATCGTCTTGGTGAGCTTGCCGTTGGCTTCAACGACGGTGTATTCCTTGGTAGCTATTATCTCGCGGAAGATATCGTTCTTCAAGCCGTACTGCATGAGGAGCGCCATATCGTAGGCGGTGGTGTAATGCTGTTCGTCGTGAAGACCGTGCGGGTTTGTGTAATGCGTGCCGGTCATGCCGATCTCGGCAGCCTTATCGTTCATCAGCTCGACAAAGCGCTCTATGGAGCCCGCGGTTGCGACGGCAAGACATGCGCCGCAGTCGTTTCCGGAGCAGAGCATCAAGCCGTAGAGCATATCCTTGATCGAAACGACGTAGCCTTTCTTGAGCCCCAGGAGCGAGCTTTGGGAACCGAAGCCATTTTGGGATTCCCATCCGCACTGATACATGGCGTTCACGTCCGAGCAGTTCTCGAGCGCGACGAGGCAGGTCATTATCTTTGTGGTGCTTGCGGGGAACGCCTTGCTGTAAGCGTCCTTCTCGTAGAGGATGGTGCCGGTCTCCTCCTCCATAAGCATCAGATGCGGCGTGGTTATTCCCTGGAGCTGATCGATCGAAGCGCCGGCGGAAGCCGGAACGAGCGACACGAGCAGCATTGCTATTATAATGAATATATATGTTAACCTTTTCACAGATTGCCCCCGATAGAATTAATCATAATATTTTATCACGATTCTTGTCTGATGTACACCCCCTGTTTTTCAAAAAGAGATAATAATATGTATTTATTTTCCCATCGAGATTTGTTATAATAAGAAAAGCAAATGAAAAGGAGAACCGTAATATGAAATTCAGGGTAAAGACCAGCGGCATGGGCTGCAAGCACTGCATAAAGAGGGTCGAAAAGGCAATGGAAGAACTCGAGGCGAAGGTCGAGAGCATGGAGCTCAACGACTTCACCGTTGAATTCGAGGGCTCGCCCGAGGCCGTCCGCAAGGCGGTCGAGGAGCTCGGCTTCACCGTCCTTTCGATCGAGGGCGTATAATGAGCCGCGTCGTAGTGGGGCTTTCCGGGGGCGTGGATTCGTCCGTCGCGGCTCTGCTCCTCAAGGAGCAGGGTCATGACGTCGTAGGCGTTTTCATGAAAAACTGGGAGGAAAAGGATGAGAACGGCGTCTGCACCGCTACTGCCGACCGCGAGGATGCGATGCGCGTCGCCGACAGGATAGGCATCCCCTGCTACACGATCAATTTCACCAAGGAATACATGGAGCGGGTGTTTTCGTACTTCCTCGACGAATACAGGAAGCTGAGAACGCCCAATCCCGATATCCTCTGCAATACGGAGATCAAATTCAAGGCGTTCCTCGAATTCGCGCTCGGCATGGATGCGGACTTCCTCGCGACCGGGCATTACGCAAGGCTCGGCAGGAGCGAAGGAGGGCTCCGGCTTCTCCGCGCGGCGGATCTCAACAAGGATCAGACCTATTTCCTCGCGGGGCTTGATTCCCGTCAGCTCGACAGGGTGCTCTTCCCCGTCGGGGACCTTGATAAAAAAGAGGTGCGCGCCATTGCCGCAAAGGCGGGTCTCGCGACAGCCGCTAAAAAGGATTCGACCGGCGTCTGTTTCATCGGCGAAAGGAATTTCAAGGAGTTCCTGATGGGCTTTTTGCCCGCCCAGCCCGGCGATATAGTCGATCTTGAGGGAAAAAAGCTCGGCAGACACGACGGGCTTATGTATTACACGATCGGTCAGCGCCGCGGGCTCGGCATTGGCGGCAAGGATTTCGGCACCGGGGAAAGCTGGTTCGTCGTCGGCAAGGACGTGGAAAGGAATCTGCTCCTCGTTCAGCAGGGCGAGCATGAGGAGCTGTTCTCCACCTCGCTCGAATGCGGCAAGGTCAGCTTTATTTCAAAAGAGCCCGGTGAGGAGTTCCGCTGCACGGCGAAATTCCGCTACCGTCAGCCCGATCAGGGCGTTACCGTTAAACTAAAAAACGGCGGCTGCCGTATCGAATTCGACGAGCCGCAGCGTGCGATCACGCCCGGTCAATGGGCGGTGCTCTACGACGGGGACGAGTGCCTCGGCGGCGGCGAGATCGACAGGATAACCCCGTTGAAGCCGCTCCCCAAATTCTAACGGACAATACGATCAGGAGGATCACCATGAACAATATCGAGAAATACATCGACCACACCCTGCTCAAGCCCGACGCGACGCGCTCCGCGATAAAGCAGATCTGCGCGGAAGCCAGGGAGCACGGATTTATGAGCGTCTGCGTGAATTCCTGCCATGCCAAGCTCGTCTCGGAGGAGCTCAAGGGCTCCGGCGTTAAGACCTGCTGCGTGGTCGGGTTCCCTCTCGGCGCGATGGCGACCGAGGCGAAGGTGTTCGAGACCGCCTACTGCGTCGAAAACGGCGCCGACGAAGTCGATATGGTCATCAATATCGGCGCCGCCAAGGAGGGCGATTGGGACTTCGTTGAAAACGATATCCGCGCCGTCGCCGTGATAGCTCACGAAGGCATCAAGGACAAGAAGGCGCTGCTCAAGGTCATTATCGAGACCTGCCTTCTTACCGATGAAGAGAAGGTCAAGGCTTGTGAAGCCGCTATGCGCGCGGGCGCGGATTACGTAAAGACCTCCACCGGCTTCTCGACGGGCGGCGCCGTGCCCGAGGACGTCCGTCTCATGCGCTCCGTCGTTGGCGATAAGCTCGGCGTGAAGGCATCCGGCGGAATACGCACACCCGAGGACGCCGAAAAGATGATCGAAGCAGGCGCATCGAGGCTCGGCACGTCGAACGGCGTCAAGCTGCTCGGCTGAAAAAATATATTGCATCGCCGCGGAACTTTACCGTGCGTCCGCGCGTTATATATGTGAAATAACGGAGCGCATACCCTGCGCTCCTAAAAATCGGAGGAAAAAAATGAAGCGTATTTTCAGTATCATTCTGGCATTAGTGCTTGTACTTTCTTTGGTCGGCTGCGTAAAGCCCGGCGTCGATCCGACTTCGGATCCCACCGAAACTCCCGCCGATAACACCACCGAGGAGCCCACGGAGGAGCCTACCGAGGAACCTACCGAGGAACCCACCGAGGAGCCCACGCCCGAACCCGTCGTCGGCATTCCCGATTTCTGCGTCGAGCTCGACACGAAATCGTCCAACAAGTATGACATCGACTTTGACGGCGTGGACGATCAGATCGATTTCGTCTGGGCAGCGGCGAACGAATACGGCGATAAGAATTACGAGATCACGGTAAAGACCGCCGCCGGCGCGAAGCACATTCTCGAGCCGGGTCTTTGCTACGATCTTTACGCGTGGCTCGTCGACTGCGATCCCACCGACGGCCGTATGGAGCTCCTGATCTCCTACGTGTTCGACAGTGACGATTGGTGCACCTTCGCGCTGCGCCTCAACGACGAGAAGACCGGCTTCAGAAGCTTCACCAACAACTACGAGATCGATTCCGAGATCGTCTCCAGGTTCACGAGCGAGGGCGGCTTCCCCGTTATCGGCAGTACGGATATCCTCGGAACGAGCAGCATTTCCGGGTTTATGACGGTCACCGCGGACGGTTTCGTCGATCTTTCCGACGAGTATCTCTATCTCGGCGACAGCGAGCTCAAGCTGAAGAAGGAATTCACGCTCAATCTCGTTAACGATGACGGCTCCGTCGGCGAAGAGATCACGCTTAAAAAGGGCGATAAGATCTCGCCCTATTCCACGGATAATTCCAGCTTCGTTAAGGTGCTGCTCCCCGACGGCAGTCTCGGCATAATCAGCGTCGAGCTCGTCAACACCGATACCGAATGGGGCATTTACCTGAACGGCGTGCTTCAGGATCTCATCGCGAACATCCCGTACGCAGACTGATCTCAAACCAATAACTCCCGGGAGAGGACTCCCGGGAGTATTTTTATGCCTTATTCCTTATTACGCAAGCCTGCCGCAGCACTTCTTGTATTTTTTCCCGCTTCCGCAGGGGCATGGATCGTTCGGTCCGACCTTCTTTTCCGAAACGAAGATCTTGGAGGCCTTCCACTCCTTATAGATCTCCTGGCGTCTTTCCTCGGGAAGCACATCGTTCCACTCGGTAAGCTCGTAAAGCCAGGGCGCCTTCGCCTCGTACATATTGAAGAGAAGCTTCTCATAATCGATATCGAGGGTGATCTCGGTATCGTGATCGACGTCCTCCAGCACGATGGGAGTCTTGAGGCTCGTATTGATGCCGTCGAGGAAGCCGATGAAATGCTTATGATCCCACTCGAATCCGTCGGCAAGAGTGTCGAACGTACCGAAATAAACGGTCTCATGGTCCTTCAAAAGCTGCTGATAAAGCTCCTTCTCATGGTCGAAATACTGTTCCCAAAAGAGGTTGTTGTCCTTTTGGCTGCGCGTCTGATCCTGCGCAAGCGCCATCCATTCCTGATATAGACTCATAGTTCGTCCCTTTCTAACATGAATTTTGCCCCACAACGGATCGTGGGGCAAAACCCTTGGATTTTAACTAATTGTAAGCTCAAGCAAGGAGCTTGTCAAGGTTTTCCTTGATCTTGAGGATGAAGCCCTCGGTGGTCTCGATATGCTTGTCCTCCATATCGGCAAGGAGCGCAAGGTCCTTCGTCATATAGCCGGAGGCGATGGTATCGAGAGAAGCCTTCTCGAGCATATCGGCAAAGTGCATGAGCTCGGGCAGCCCGTCAAGCTCGCCGCGCTTCCTGAGCGCGCCGCTCCATGCGAAGATGGTCGCCATCGAGTTGGTCGAGGTGGTCTCGCCCGCCATATGCTTGTAGTAGTGCTTCGTAACGGTGCCGTGAGCGGCCTCGTACTCGTAATTGCCGTCCGGGGAAACGAGCACGGAGGTCATCATCGCGAGGGAGCCGAACGCGGTCGCTACCATGTCGCTCATAACGTCGCCGTCATAGTTCTTGAGCGCCCAGATGAAGCCGCCGTTCGAACGGATAACGCGGGCGACTGCGTCGTCGATAAGGGTGTAGAAGTAGGTGATGCCGAGCTCCTCGAAGCGGGGCTTATACTCCTCGTCATAGATCCTCTGGAAGATATCCTTGAAGGTATGATCGTACTTCTTGGAGATGGTATCCTTGGTGGAGAACCACAGATCCTGCTTGGTCGCGATAGCGTAGTTGAAGCAGGCGCGGGCAAAGCTCTCAATGGAGTCGTCCTTATTGTACATGCCCATGAACACGCCGGGGCACTTGAAATCGAACACGGTCTCGTCGCAGAGGACGTTGCCCTCCGCGTCGGTGAACTTGATCTGGGCCTTGCCGGGGCCGGGCACGCGGAACTCGGTATCCTTGTAGATATCGCCGTAAGCGTGACGGGCGATGGTGATGGGCTTGTTCCAGCTGCGGACGGAGGGCTTGAGGCAATCCATCGTGATGGGAGCGCGGAACACCGTACCGTCAAGGATGGCCCTGATGGTGCCGTTAGGAGACTTGTACATCCTCTTGAGATTGTACTCCGTCATGCGCTGGGCATTCGGAGTAATGGTCGCGCACTTGACGCCTACGCCGTACTTCTTGCAGGCGTTGGCGGCGTCCACGGTGATCTGATCGTCCGTCTCATCCCTCTTGACGAGACCGAGATCGTAATACTCGGTCTTGAGATCGACGTAGGGGAGGATCAGATGCTCCTTGAGCATCGACCAGATGATACGGGTCATTTCGTCGCCGTCCATCTCAACGAGGGGGGTCTTCATTTGGATCTTTGCCATGATAAAGAATTCTCCTTTTATTGTGATTTGTTTCGCTTAACGGGCGCCTGAGGGCGCGGCCCTCAGGCGCGGATGGTCAGGTGATTATTTGGTTTCGGGCGCGGGGAGCTCGCTGGTGCAGTGGGGGCAGCGAACGGCGTCGTCCGCGATCTCCTGCTTGCAGAAGGGGCATACGCGCGCGGGCTTTGCGGGGGCTTCTTCCTTCTTGCCGATGTCCTTGAGCTTGTTGATGCCCTTGACTACGAAGAAGAGGATGACGGCGATCATTATGAAGTTGATAATGATGCTCAAAAGATTGCCCCACTTGAGGATGTTCGCACCCGCCTCGATCGCTTTCTCGGCAGTCATTCCGGTGGTATCCACGCCGTTCAGGACGATGTACTTATTTGTAAGCGAATCGGTCTTGAACAGGAGTCCGATAAGCGGCATGAAGATATCGTCGACGAGCGAGGAGACGATCTTGCCGAACGCGCCGCCGATGATAACGCCGATAGCCATGTCCACAACGTTGCCCTTGAGAGCAAACTTCTTAAACTCTTTCCACATAGTTAAACACCTCCATGTTTAGTCTAATCTATCATATACCAAACCGGATTGATTTTCAAGAGGCGGGAAAAATATACATTCCTGTCAGACCATCGTCAGCGCGGCAAAAGAAACGGCAAACAGCAGCGCCGCGCTCACGGCTGCAGAGGTCTGCCGGGTGCCGATGCAATGAAGAAAGTATGCGGCGTTATAGACGAAACACCCCGCCGCGAACGCATAGACCCAAAGCATCACTGCATATCCTCCGAATAATACTTGTCGGTGTTCACTATTGTCACCTCGAATACGGGCTCGAGCCGGTCTATATGCTCCTTCCAGCCGTACTCCTCCCACTCGCGGGCGGTGGAGAACCGTTTTACGGCGTGCGTGCCGAAGCGCATCGCGTCGCTCCCCGCCGCACGACATTTTTCGAATACGCCGCCGATCCTTTCTGCAACGAAGCCCCCGAGCTCGTTCGTGATAAACCGGTCGAGCTCCTCATCCGTAATATCCGGATCCTTCAGGTGAGGGCTCGCGGCAAGCATGATCCGGGACTTTACCGGTACGGCTCCCTCCGAAAACGGGTCCGCTGTGACCTTCCGGCTGACAAACGCAAGCAGCACCGTCGCATTTTTCCCGCCGCCGAGGTCGACGGTCAGATTCCCGTTTTCGAACTCGCCGAGCGCCATGTTAAGGTACATCGTTTCTTCCCTCGTAAGGACGCCCGTCATTTTCCAGCCGGAGAATATCGCGGCGCCGATGATCTCGGATTTGAATCCTCCGACGCGGTCGCCCGTTTCGGCGTCCTTCAGCGGGCTTTCTCCCTCGCTCTCGTTCTTCTTCTGCTCCGCGTCGGTGATGATGCTATCGTCGTAAGCGCCGTATGCCGAACAAAAATCGCCGGTCATCATCGTACAGTCCTCCAACAGCCTCGATATGCTGTTTACGCTGATCATGCCCGTCTTCTCCTTATCGAGAGCGAGCGCGGTCTGGAGCTTCGTTATATTCGCGTTGTTATTCGAATAGAGTCCCCCCGCGAACTTCCCCGCCTCCTTTTCGGATATAAGGAGAAGCGCCGACGGGCGTATCCTGAGCGAGTCGAACGAGGTCATGACGAAATCGCGGAGCGCGCCCTCCTCGGCGAGCTCGCGGCTCATTATAATGAAATGCGCGCGGGAAAAATTGAGCGAATACGGCACGTTTCCTTCAAGCTCGCTCACGGCTTCGAATATGGTGTCGCCCTCGCAGGCGAGCGCCGCGGCGCCGCCCTCCGACTCGACGTTCTCGCCGCCGAGCTCCCTTTGAAGCGCGAACGTGAAATAGTATTCCTTCTCCTTCCCCTTGTCGACTGCGACGGTTATGACGTAGCCGTACGCGTCGAGCGAAACGGGCTTAAGACAGCCCGCGAACACGAATGCGAGCATAAACAAAGCAAGCGATATCACGATCCTTTTCATACCTTCCTCCTTGATCTGCCGGCGCGAATGAGCGCCGCCGCCAGCACGGGCGTCAATATGCCGAGCCAGCCGAAGCGGACGAGCGCGCGGTGCGTCCGCGAAAGAAAGCCGTACTCCCCCGTTACCGATATCAGCTCGAACGCAAGAAGCATCAGCGAAAGCGACGCGGCGGCGGGAGTTACGTCCTTCTGCCCGAAGCATCGGGCAAACAGGCGCGCCGCCGAATTGATCATGTATGCCGATGAGAGAATCGATACTCCGAGCCAAACGGTGATATAGAGCTTGTCGAGCCTTATAAGATAGCTTTGTGAGAGGCTAAGGAAGTTGATCCGGTATAGCGGCGTCAAAAGCCCCGCAAGCACCCTGTAAGGATAGATCATGGAAACGGAAAGCTCGGCGAGTCCCATTATCAGCGCGGAAGCCAGAGCGGCAAAAAGCACCGTCCTTTGGGCGGAGCGCGCGCCGTTCATGCCGCTCATGTGGATCGCCGCCGCCGAAAGCGGCGGCAGGAACGCAAGCGTCTGGGTCAGCGTCAAATACGCAAAATGCTTTACCCCGTCCCCCATTATCGGGTACAGCCTGTAAGTCTCGAAATCGGGTATCGCCGCAAGACTCGCCGCGGCAAACGACACGAGCATCAACGTCACGAGCACGATCGCCGTGCGCGAAAGCGTCTCTATCCCCCTCCATGCGGCGAAAACCGTTATCGGAAAAACAAAAAAGAGTATCGCTGTGTAGCTCACTCCGTCGTAAACAAGGCGGTGCAGCACCCTCAAAAAGGCGACCGTCGGCTCGAGAGCGCAAAACAGAAGCGCGGCGATGAACGGTATCGCCGCTAAAGCCGCGCCGACCCGCCCGAAGCCCCTTTGAAGGTGCTCTGCAAGATCCCTCGAGCCCGACCTTTTCATCGAGCCGATAAGACAAAGCGATACGACAAGCGAAAGGAGCGCCGAAAGCGGCAGCGCGAGATACGCCGAATTGCCGCTTGAATAAGCAAGCTCCGGATCGAGCGCGAACAAGCCGTTCGTTATCATTGCGGCAGACGTGAGCGCCGCGGCGCCGGTCACGCCTATCCTGCCTTCATTCATCCTCATTGCGACGCCGCCTTTTTATCTTCGCTCGTGTTAAGATAGTCCTCCGCACGCGCGTTCACTAAGATCCGTCCCCTGAGCATGAAGGGCATTTTGGAGTAAGTCCTCGGCGCGAACGGCGAAAGAAAAGGCACGCCGAAGCTCTTCATCCCCGCGAGCAGCATCAGCGCAAGCAGCGCCGCAGAGAGCATCCCCACAAGTCCCGCGAGCCATGCCGCAATAACCAGGGCGATCCTGAAATATGCGGCGGCGATCTGCGTCGAATAATCCGGTATGCAGAAATTCCCGAGCCCGGAAGCCGCGACGATAATGAGCACCACGGAGCTTGCAAGATGCGCCGCGACCGCCGCCTGCCCCATTATGAGACCGCCTATTATGCCTATCGCCTGACCTATCCCGCCCGGCACGCGCAGCCCCGCCTCCCTGATCATCTGGAATATCAGCAGGAGCAGTATCATCTCCGCGCCGATTGGCTCGAAAACCATCCTGCGGGAAGCCATCACGGTGGAGAGGACCTCCGTCGTCAGCATACCCTGATGATACAGCGCGAGCGCAAGAAAATACCCCGGGAGCAAAACGGAAACGAGCGCACCCAGATACCGTACCACCCGCAGCAGCGTCCCCAGCGGGCGGCGCATATAGACGTCCTCCGGGCTGTTCATAAGGGTGAAGAAGGTTATCGGCATGACGAGCGCATACGGACTCCCTTCAACTATTACGCAAACGCAGCCCTCGTTCACGTGCGACGCCGCTCTGTCCGGTCTTTCCGTGGAAAGTATCTGCGGCAGCGGGAAGAGGCTTGAATCCTCGATCAGCTGCTCGGTAATGCCGCTCGACGCGACGGTTTTGAGCTTCGCGCGGGCAAGCCTTCTTTTTACCTCGTTCACGAGAGTCGGGTTTGCGAGCCCCTCCCGATAAACAAGCGAGAGCTTTACGTTGTTTTCCCCGCCGGCGCTTCGGGTCTCCACGACGAGATCCTCAACGTGCAATATCCTCCTTATGAGCGTCACGTTCGTTTTGAAGCTCTCGGTGAAGCTCTCCTTCGGTCCGCGCACCACCTGCTCGTTCTGGGCGGGACCGACGCTGCGTTTTTCATACCCGTGCGTTTCAAGCATCAGGCATTGCGCTTCCCCGTCGAGGAACAGCGCCGTCAGCCCGTCCATCACGCCGCTTTTGATCTCCTTCATATCGGACGATCGGCTTATCTCACCGATGCGGATGACCTCCAGGATAAGCGACTCTGTATCCGTCTTATCCGACGCCATGAGCGGCTTCAGTATGAATTCGTTTATCTTTTCATCCGAAGCCATGCCGTTCATGAAGACAGCGAGCGCGTCCCTTCTGCCGCCGACGCTGAACCTTCTGAGCACCAGATCCTTATTGACGTCCGTTCTGAACGCGAGCTTCCACGTTTCGCAAGCCTCGCCGACGCTCCTCGGGAACCGCTCCTTTTCGGGTGCGTCTTCGCGCTTTGCGTTTCGCCTGAAAGAGAAAGGATCCGGCTCGCCGCGCTCCGTTTCGATCAGCTCAAAACCGTCCCTCTCCCTGTCGAATCCAAACACGCTGCTGATTTTATCTGTAAATACTGTCACTTTTTCCTCCGATGCGGGTCAATTCAGCCCATTAGGAGCTATTATTCCCAAAAAAGATTAAATATATTTAGTGAATATACTGTATTTACGGTTTAATTTACATTATAATTAAAAAGACGAAAGCAGTCCCTTGACTGTAGATATAAGGAGGTAAAGGTTTTGAAACAGCTAATGCTCGGCAATGAAGCTATTGCCAGAGGCGCATACGAAGCAGGCGTTCGTGTTTCCAGCGCTTATCCCGGAACCCCAAGCACGGAGATCAATGAGAATATCGCGAATTACAGGGAGATCTATTCCGAATGGGCTCCCAACGAGAAGGTCGCGGTAGAAGTCGCTCTCGGTGCAGCCGTAAGCGGCGCTCGCAGCATGGCATGTATGAAGCACGTCGGACTTAACGTCGCGGCGGATCCCTTCTTCACCGCCACCTATACGGGGATCAACGCCGGCATGGTCGTCGTCGTTGCAGACGATCCCGGTATGCATTCCTCCCAGAACGAGCAGGATACGAGGCTTCTCGGCCGCGCGTCCCACGCGCCCGTTCTCGATCCTTCCAGCAGCCAGGAGTGCAAGGATTTCATGAAGCGCGCATTCGAGCTGAGCGAGGAGTATGACACTCCCGTTATTTTGAGGCTCACCACCCGCATCGCTCATGCCCGCACCCTAGTCGAGATCGGCGAGCGCGAGCTTCCCGAGCTCAAGGAATACAAGAAGGACATCAAAAAGTACGTCTCCATGCCCGCCAACATGATCGGCCGCCACAAGGTAGTCGAGGCGCGCGAGATCAGGCTCGCCGAGGACGCGAACGATATGCCCGAGCTCAACCGTATCGAGTGGGCAGACCGCAAGGTCGGCGTCATCACCTCCGGCGCGGCTTACAATTACGTTAAGGAGGCTATGCCCGATGCTTCCGTTCTGAAGCTCGGTCTTGCCTACCCCATGCCCAGGAAGCTCATCGAGGAGTTTGCCAAGGGCGTTGAGACCCTTTACGTTATCGAGGATATGGAGCCCTTCTACGAGGATACCATCAAGAGCTGGGGCATCCCCTGCTCCGGCAAGGACAAGACCGGCGTACAGGGCGAGCTGTTCATGCACAAGATCGAGGAGAAGTTCCTCGGCAAGGAGCCTGCCGGTCCCATGAACACCACCGATATCCCCAACCGTCCTCCCGTGCTCTGCCCCGGCTGCCCGCACCGCGGTCTTTACTACGTGCTCGGCAAGCTCAAGCTGACGGTATGCTCCGACATCGGCTGCTATACCCTCGGCGCGCTGCCCCCTCTCTCCGGCGTCGATACCTGCGTCTGCATGGGCGCTTCGATCGGTATGGCTCACGGTATGGAGAAGGCCCGCGGGACCGAGCAGGCGAAGCACACCGTTGCCGTCCTCGGCGACTCCACCTTCTGCCACAGCGGTATGACGGGTCTGCTCAACATGGCGTATAACCGCTCCGTCGGCACCGTCATCATAGCGGACAACTCCATCACCGGCATGACCGGTCACCAGAACAACCCCGCCAACGGCAAGGACATCCACGGCGATCCCACCACCGCGCTCGACATCGTCAAGCTCTGCGAGGCTATGGGCGTCGCTTCCGTCCGCATCGTCGATCCGTTCGACCTTAAGGAGACCGAGAAGGTCATTAAGGAAGAGGTCGCGCGCGACGGTCTCTCCGTCGTTATCAGCCGCCGTCCCTGCGCGCTCATCATCAAGCAGACCAATAAGCCCGTCGTGAACGATCCCGACGCGTGCGTCGGCTGCGGCATGTGCATGAAGGTCGGCTGCCCCGCCATCATCAAGACCGAAACGGGCGTCCGCATCGATCCCACTCAGTGCGTCGGCTGCGGCATGTGCACTCAGCTCTGCCATTTCGGCGCTCTCAAGGCTGCGGAATAAGAAAGGGAGGTACTGTTATGTTTAACATTGTTATAGTCGGCGTCGGCGGTCAGGGTACCCTCCTCGCCAGCAAGATACTCGGCGTGCTTGCTATGAACAACGGTTATGACGTGCGCGTCAGCGAAGTCCACGGCATGAGCCAGCGCGGCGGGTCTGTGGTGACCTACGTCCGCTACGGCGACAAGGTGTATTCTCCCATCGTCGATCTCGGCGAAGCGGACTTCATCGTCTCCTTCGAGAAGCTCGAGGCGGTGCGCAACGCGCCGTATCTGAAGAAGGGCGGCAAGGTCATCGTCAACACGCAGGAGATCGACCCGATGCCCGTCATCGTCGGCAGCGCGGCTT
>DGHD01000032.1:0-482 GCA_002392505.1 Christensenella sp. UBA3857
TCCTTAAGTGAATGCACCCTTTGCCGTGCTTTTTTAATTATCGTTCTCAAGCATATCGGGTATGCCGTCGCCGTCAAGATCCATAACGCCGCCGGGACCGTGATCGCCCATGAGCTCGGTATAGCGGACGCGGTAGGCGAGCTTCGCCTTTTCGACCTGCTTATGGATCAGCTCCTTGACTGCCCTGGGGTGCTTCACGTTTATCATGGAGAGCAGCGGCGCGGAGGAATCGGTCGAAGTGACCGTCACCGTGCCGACCCCGGTAAGCTTCTGCCAGAAGGAGATCGTAACGCCCACGTCACGCACGCGGTAGAGCAGTATCTCCTCGCCCTTGGTGGTGAAGAAGCCCGTCTCGAAGAAGAGCCTGTCCTCGCTCATACGGTATTTGATGAAGGTCATCGGGATGCCCAAGATGCGCTTCCTGTCCTTCCAGATATAGTTGGGATTCTGTTCTTTGAGCTTCGACATATCCTTTACTCCTT
>DGHD01000032.1:541-838 GCA_002392505.1 Christensenella sp. UBA3857
CCCTCAAGACTGAACACGAGCTTCAGCGGCCTGTGGTCGGAATTCGCAAAGCCGGTGTCGAGCACCTCAAGGCTCGTTACGTTGACGTTGGAGGATACGATGAAACCGTCGATGATGTAATACTGGGGATTTTCGCAGCCGGTGTACGGTCTGTCGAGCGAACGGCAGGTGGGCTCGTTCTCGTCGAATACGAAGCGGAAGCCCTCGGGCAGATTATCGTCGAGCGTGCCGGGCATCCAGAGCCCGTCCATTACCGCCTCGTAAAGATGCGCGCCGGGGAAGGTCTGGTTGAAGTCG
>DGHD01000032.1:884-4339 GCA_002392505.1 Christensenella sp. UBA3857
TGAAGTCGCCGCCGGCGATGACGTAATTGCCCTTTGCGACCTCGGCTGTGATAACGTCGTAAAGCATCTTTGTCTGGGCGATCTTGCCCTCGCCGCTGTCGTAAGCCTCAAGATGCAGGTTGATGAGCACGAGCTCGTTGTCCGTGCCGCTGACGGGCAGGCGGTTGATGAGCAGGCAGCGCTTGAGGTTCATCGTACGCATGGGCCAGCTGAACGGTACGGGCAGCTGTATCCTCTCCGCGGAATCCACGGCGTAGGAGGTATAGGTGGCAAGTCCGCTCTTTACCTTTCCCATCGTGTCGGGGATGGGGTAGGGAAGATAGAAGGTGTTGAAGTTATAAGCAAAGTCGAAGGGGAGCCCGAGCGCCTCTTTATAATAGGCGGTCTCGTCGATGAAATAGGAACGCTTCGAGCCGGTATCGACCTCCTGCAGGATGTAGATATCCGCGTTCTGGGCCTTGAGCTCTTCGGCTATGCCGTGCATGAAGCCCTCGACGGTCTCCTTGTTGTCCGCGCGGGTCTTGTTGCCGCCGTCCATGAAGAACTCCTCGCTCGCTCCAAGACCGGCGTAACCGGTATTGTAGCTCATGATAGTGAATTCCCTGTCGGTCTCAAGCGCGGTAGAACCGTTCGGCGCCTCGACCTTTTCAACGTCCTTCGGCCTGTACTCGAGCGCGGTCAGCGCGCCGAGCGCAAGAACGGCGAGAACGACGACGGCGATAACTATGCCGAGCACCGTTTTCAGTATCACCTTCAAAGCCTTGGGTAAGGGTTTCTTTTTTTCCATCGGTTTATCCTCCGATAAATTTATTTCCCATATATAATACAACAATCGCGCCCGTATTGCAAGCGGAGATGTTTTTTCTGTTGCCAAATCACGGTTTACGGGGTATAATAAAATGAGTCTTTGTGCGGGAGTCTGCCTGCGGACCGATATCTTCTCAAAAAGGAGAATGCTATGCTTTTCACAATCCTCAGAGGCGACGGAGATCTGATGACCAAGATCACCGAGCTTGTGTTTTACATTATCGTGATCGTGGTGTCGTTCAGCTTCCATGAATTCGCGCACGCGTTCACCGCGCATCTGATGGGCGACGATACCGCGCGCAATATGGGCAGGATGACGCTTAATCCGCTCGCGCACATCGATCCGATCGGCTTTGTCGTGCTTTTGGTCGCCGGCTTCGGCTGGGCAAAGCCCGTTCCCGTCAATTCGAGGAATTACAGGAATTACCGGAAGGGCGAATTCCTCGTCAGCTTCGCGGGTATTTTCACGAATCTTATCATCATGCTCGTTTCGGCGCTGATACTCGCCTTTCTCGCGGTGTGCGAGCTTAAGGCGAGGGGCTTCGCTGTAACCCATGAGTCCATTACCTTTCTCGTTTTTCGCGTCGTTCCGGAAGCCGTGCCGCAGCAGCTGTTCACCCTGTTCTATTTTTTCTGCTTCATAAACGCCGGTCTTGCGGTGTTCAACCTGATCCCCATTTTTCCGCTGGACGGCTCGCATATTTTTGACCTTCTCTTCGGCAAGCTGCTTGGTCCGAAGGTCATCATGTGGATGCACAGATACGGCGCCTTCATACTCATGGGCCTGATACTCGTTTCGAACTTCTCCGGGTTTTCGCCGCTCGGCATAGTTATACAGTTCATCGGCAAGAGCGTGATAAAGCTCTTCGCACTGATCCTCGGAGCGATATTCTGATATGGAAGAGCAGATCCGGGAAACGGGCTATCACGTCCACATAAAGCAGTTCGACGGACCTCTCGATCTTCTTCTTTACCTGATCGAAAAGGCGGAGGTCGATATCAGGGAGATCTACGTTTCGGAGATCACCTCCGAGTTCCTTTCGTATCTTTCAGAGCTGGACGAGCTTGATATGGAGCAGGCTTCGGCGTTCATCTCCGTGGCGGCGACGCTCGTTTATATGAAGTCGCGCTCGCTAATGCCCAAGCCCCGCAGGGAGGAAGAGGAGGAAGAGGAGGACCCCGGCGAAGCGCTCATCAGGCAGCTGCGCGAATACAAGGCGTTCAAGGAGGCTTCGGTCGGGCTGCGCTCGCTCTGGGACGAGGCGGCAAGGTATCATACGAGGCTGCCGATGGAATTCCCGCTCCCCCCGCGGGAGATCATTTTGAAGGACACCACCGTGGAGGGGCTGTATCACGCGCTCCTCACGGCGCTCAACCGCATTCCCGAGGACGAGAAGGAGAAGAGCGTCCGCGCTGTCGAGGCGGACAGGTTCACGATCCGCGCCTGCTCCGGCAGTATAAGGAAGCACCTCAAGGCAAGGGGAGGCAGGCTCATGTTCCTCGATTACGTCGAGGGCAAGGGCAAGATGGAAATAATCGTTACTTTTATGGCGCTGCTCGAGATGATCCGCCGCGGCGAGATCAGATTGAAGCAGGACAAGGGCTTCGGCGATATCGCCATTATCGAGGCGGAGCTCATTACAGACGATGAGAGTATCAGCTATGACGATGAACTCGATCAATGAAACAGAAGCGGCCGTCCTCTCCCCCAAGGCGGAGGAGCGCGAGCCGGAAAAAATCGATAAGACCGTATTCAGGTCCGCGCTCGAGAGCGTGCTTTTCGTGACGGGAGAACCCATCCCGAAGGCGGAGATCGCAAAGCTCTTCGGGCTCTCCTTAAAGGAGCTCGACGCCCGGATCTGCGAAGCGGAGGAGGATAACGCCCGCGAAAGGCGCGGCATACGCATCTATGCGACCGACGACACGCTGCAGCTCGTCACCGCGCCGGAGAACAACGAGTGGCTCATTAAGCTCCTCGCTCCCCCGCAGGAGAAGAACCTTTCCGATTCCATGATGGAAACGCTGTCCGTCATCGCGTACCGCCAGCCCGTAACAAGGGCGGATATCGAGGCGGTAAGGGGCGTGAGGTGCGAATACGCCGTGCAGCAGCTTTTGAAGCAGGGCTTCATAAAGGAGCTCGGACGGAAGGACGTCGTCGGAAGACCGATGCTTTTCGGCACGACGGATGCTTTCCTGCGCCGCTTCGGACTGCACTCCCTCGAGGAGCTTCCCCCCATGCCGGAGCCTGAAACGGAGGAACAGGAAGTATAATATGAAGCTTAATGATCTAAAGCCCGGGCATTCCGCCAGGGTGCTCACGGTCGGCGGAGAGAAGGCGCTCCGCCAGCATTTTCTCGATATGGGCGTCATACCGGGCGCGGAGCTCACGGTCGTCAAGCTCGCCCCCATGGGCGACCCGATGGAGCTTCGCATACACGGGTATGAGCTGACGCTGCGCGTTGCCGACGCCGAAAGGATCGGCATAGAGCCGATCGACAAGCCCAGTGAAAAGCCGGAGCCCGAAAGGAAGCCGAAGCCCGATCATCCGGGCCTTGGCGAAACGGGCAAATTCCATCCCAAGGGAAGCGGCGATCCTTTACCGGAGGACGCAGTGCTTTCGTTTGCGCTCGTCGGCAACCAGAACAGCG
>DGHD01000032.1:4391-11010 GCA_002392505.1 Christensenella sp. UBA3857
GCAAGACGACGCTCTTCAACCAGCTCACCGGCTCCAAACAGCACGTGGGCAATTTCCCCGGCGTCACCGTCGACCGCAAGGACGGCGTTATAAGGGGCTATAAGAAGACCACCATAACCGATCTTCCCGGCATCTATTCGATGTCCCCCTATTCGAGCGAGGAGCTCGTTTCGCGCGATCACGTGCTCAATGAAAAGCCGACCGCGCTGATAAACATAGTCGACGTCACCAACATAGAACGCAACCTGTATCTTACGATGCAGCTCCTTGAGATGGACGTGCCGACCGTCGTCGCCCTCAATATGATGGACGAGCTGACCGGCAACGGCGGCTGGGTCGATATAAACGCCATGGAGGAGATGCTCGGCGTGCCCGTCGTGGCGATCTCCGCCGCCAAAAATCAGGGCGTGGACGAGCTTATCTCCCACGCCGTGCATATCGCGAGGTACCGCGAAAAGCCCCTTAAACAGGATTTCTGCTCAAGGGAAGATAACGGAGGCTCCGTGCATCAATGCCTGCACGCCGTCATGCATCTTATAGAGGATCACGCTCTGCGCGAGGGGCTGCCGCTCCGCTTTGCCGCAAGCAAGGTGGTGGAGGGCGATAAGCTGATAATCGAAAAGCTCAAGCTCGATGAAAACGAGAAGGACGCGCTCGAGCATATCATAGTCCAGATGGAGCATGAGCGCGGGCTCGACAGGAGCGCCGCCATAGCCGATATGCGCTTCTCCTACATAATGAAGGTCTGCGAAAACTGCGTCGTCAAGCCCGTAGAGAGCAAGGAGCATATAAGGAGCCGCAAGATAGACAAGGTGCTCACGGGGCGCTTTACGGCGCTGCCCGTGTTCATACTGATAATGGCGCTCGTGTTCGTACTCACGTTCAACGTGATAGGACTCGGGCTGCAAAAGCTGCTTGAGCTCGGGATAGGCAGGCTGACGGATATCGTCGACGCCGCGATGACCGCGGGCGGCGTTAACCCCGTGATACACGGGCTCGTCGTCGGCGGCATTCTGGAGGGCGTCGGCAGCGTCGTAAGCTTCCTTCCGATTATCGTAACTCTGTTCTTCTTCCTTTCTATGCTTGAAGACAGCGGCTACGTCGCAAGGGTCGCGTTCTTCATGGATAAGCTTTTGAGGAAGATAGGTCTTTCCGGCAGGAGCATAGTCCCCATGCTGATCGGCTTCGGCTGCACCGTGCCCGCCGTAATGGCGACGCGCACCCTGCCGAGCGACAGGGACAGGAAGATGACGATACTCCTGACCCCGTTCATGAGCTGTTCGGCAAAGCTGCCGATCTATTCGTTCTTCGTCGCGGCGTTCTTCAAGGGGAAGGGCGGTCTTATAATGACGGGGCTCTACTTTGCCGGCATACTGCTCGGCATACTCTTCGCCCTCGTCGCAAAGGCGACGGTCTTCAAGGGCGACGCGGTCCCCTTCGTTATGGAGCTCCCGAATTACAGGATGCCGAGCTTCAAGAACGTCATGCAGCTTCTTTGGGAAAAATCCAAGGACTTCCTGCAGAAGGCGTTCTCGGTGATACTCATAGCGACGATCGCCGTCTGGTTCCTGAAGAGCTTCGATCTGCATCTTAATCTCGTCGAGGATTCCCATGCGAGCATACTCGCCAAAATAGCCGGCATATTCGTGCCGCTGTTCAAGCCCCTGGGTCTCGGCGACTGGCGTATCTGCACTTCGCTCATCTCGGGCTTCGTCGCAAAGGAGAGCGTCGTTTCCGCCATGGAGGTGCTCTTCGGCGCGGAGGGAGTCGGCTCCGTTATGACGGGTCTGAGCGCCGCGGCTATGCTCGTGTTCAGCCTGCTCTACACGCCCTGCGTGGCTTCCATCGCCGCCATAAAGCGCGAGCTCGGCGCCAAATGGGCGCTCGGCGTAGTCGCCTGGCAGTGCGCCATTGCGTGGGTATGCGCTCTTCTCGTCCGCTCGATAGGTCTTCTTCTGGGGTTCAGATGATGAACGGCTGGGATATCGCGATAATAATACTGCTCGTTGCCGTCGCCGCGTTCGCGGTGTGGCTCATCGTCCGCAGAAAAAAGAACGGCTCCGGCTGCTGCGGGGACTGCTCGTCCTGCTCCGGGTGCGGATCGTGCAAAAACGACCGCGCGAAGGACGAAAACGATAGACCGTGAAAATAGCCGATCGGACAAATTATCGGCAAAAAAGCAAATAATAATTGAATACCGCCTCCGTTTATGGTATAATATAGACGGAGGTATTTTTTATGTATTACGCGATAATAGGCGATATGATCGGCTCGCGCAGGCTCGCCCCAAACGCGCGTATCGACGCGCAGGATCGGCTCAATTCCGCTCTTTCGGCGATCAACTGCGGCGCGGGCGATATCGCCGCTAAATTTCTGATAACGCTCGGCGACGAATTCCAGGGGCTTCTGACCGAAACGGGAGACCCCGTTTTCGCCGCGCTCAAAATAATGCATGAGTTTCGCCCGTACGGTATCCGCATAGCGATCGGCATGGGCACGGTAACGACGCCCATCGATCCCGCCGCGGCGATCGGCGCGGACGGTCCCGCGTTTTACAACGCGCGCCGCATGGTGGAGGGCATGAAGCCCGATCATTCCGCAAGGATACGCGTCGCGGCGGACGATCCCGCTCTCGAATACGGCGTGAACACGATACTCGCCCTCTGCGACAAGCTGACCGCGGGCTGGACCGATAAGCAGGAGGCGCTGTGCTTCAGGATGCTCTCCGCGCGTCTTTCGGGGGAGAAGCTCACGCAGACCGCGCTTGCCCAGATGACGGGCGTCGGGCAGAGCACCGTGAATTCGCAGCTCACCGCCGCCGGGTTCAACGAATGGTTCCGCGGCATAATGCTCGTCAGGGAAATGATCTCGGAAAGGAGCGCCGATAATAAATGAGGGAATTGACTGTACTCATGCTCGCTCACGTTCTGGGGGACTACTATTTCCAGCCGGAGAAGCTTGCAGTAAGAAAATCGAGGAGCCTCCTTTGGGTGCTCCTTCACGCCGCCGTCTACGCAGCCGCCTGCGCGCTGTCGCTCCTGCTCCTCGGCGGCGGGTACGTCATCGCCGCGGCGATCGCGGCGGGCTCACACCTTGTCATCGATATCGTCAAGCAGGCGATACTCAACTCGCTTGCCAAAAAGGACGTCCTAACGATCAGGGGCGAGCGGGCGGCGTTCGCCGTCGATCAGGCGCTCCATATACTTATCGCGTTTGCCGCCGCGTACCTGGTCAACAGCCGGTTCGGCTCCGTCACGCCCCCCTATATGACGCATATCGGCGCGGCGTTCGGGTTCGACGCATACCGCGCGCTCACCTATATCGTGATGGGGCTCGCCGTTATGAAGCCCGCAAACGTGTTCATAAGGCGCATGCTCGTCACCGAAAAGCCCGATGAGGACCCCCAAATGGGCGAACGCCGCAGGGCGGGCAAGTACATCGGCGGACTCGAAAGGCTCCTTACCGTCGCGCTTCTCGCGCTCGGGCAGTACGGCTCCATCGCGATCGTTTTCACGGCAAAGTCCATAGCGCGTTTCCGTCAGCTCGACGACAGGGAATTCGCGGAGTATTACATATTCGGCACGCTGCTCTCCATCGTCACCGCGGTGGGCGTGTTCATGCTTATGCGGCTCTTCGGGGCATACTGAATCAAAACAGGCAAATGAGGTGCTTATGAAAAAACTTATCGCTATCGACGGCAACTCGCTCATATTCCGCGCGTATTACGCGATACAGACGGCAATGACCAGCCGCGACGGCACGCCCACGAACGCCCTGCACGGCTTCACGGCGATGCTCATCAAGCTCATCGAGCAGAAGCCCGATTATATGCTCGTCGCGTTCGATATGCACGGCGGCACGTTCCGCCACGATACCTATCCCGAGTATAAGGCGGGCAGGAAGGAAACTCCGGAGGATCTGCGTCCGCAGATACCCGCCCTGAAGGAGCTGCTTGAAAAGCTCGGCATTAAGGTGTGCGAGTGCTTCCGCTACGAGGCGGACGATATCCTCGGCACGATCTCGAAGAAGGCTTCCGAACAGGGCGTTTTCACGCTCATCGTCACAGGCGACAGGGACGCGCTCCAGCTCATTTCGCCCGATACGCACGTCATGCTTACCAAAAAGGGCATTACGGAGACCGTCGAGTATGACGAAGCGGGGCTTATGGAGGCGTACGGGCTCACGCCGCGGCACATGATAGACCTTAAGGCGCTGATGGGCGACAGCTCCGACAACATCCCCGGCATAAAGGGGATAGGCGAAAAGACCGCGAAGGGTCTGCTCGACAAATACGGCGACCTGGAGGGCGTGCTCGCAAACGCCGGAAACGAGAAGGGCGCGCTCCAAAAGAAGCTGCTGGAGGGCGTCGATTCCGCCCGCATGAGCTATAAGATAGGCACGATCGACCGCGATGCGCCGATCGATATCGGCGTCGAGGACTGCGTATTCGATCCCGCAAAGCTCGAGAACGGCATACCCCTCATGTTAAGGCTCGGCTTGAAATCGAACAGCGCCAGGATAAAGGCGCTCGCAGATGCCGGCAAATCGGGCATGGAAAAGCATTCCCATAAGGAGCCCGAACCCGAAAAGACCGAGCGCGCCGGCGTGAGCGTCGCCGTCACGCACGAGATCGGGACGGAGGAAGGACTTAAAAAGCTTCTTCCTATAATAATGAAGGAGAAGCTCATCGCCGTCCACGCGGACGAATCGCTCTCGATATTCACGGAGCCCGGCGAGCTCTTCATTATAAAGACGGGCGGCACGCTGCTCGAGCCGGGTCTCGATCCGGAGGATATCTACCGCGCGCTCGCTCCCGTGTTCGGGAACGCGGATATCAAAAAGGTGCTCTTCGACGGCAAAAGCTTCATGACCGAGCTTGCCCGGTACGGCGTGGGTCTTGAAGGGCTCGCCTTCGATCTGACCGTCGCAGATTATCTTCTGAACGCCATCAATCCCGCAAAGGACCTGGTATCCCTCTGCGAGACCGCAGGCGTCGCTTTAAGCGGCGCACCCGCCGTCATGGAGCTTTACGGCCTCCTCGGCGGGCAGCTTAAAGAAAAGGGCGCGGATACGCTCTATTACGGCGTGGAGCTGCCGCTCGTAAAGGTGCTGTTCGATATGGAGCAGGCGGGCTTCGCGATCGACGCGGAGGAATTGAAGCGCATCGGCGACGGCATGACCGGGCGCATCGCGGAGCTTGAAAAGGAAGCGTATGAGCTCGCAGGGCGTCAATTCAACATACTTTCGCCCAAGCAGCTCGGCACGGTGCTCTTCGACGAGCTCGGGCTTCCCCCGCAGAAGAAGACCAAAACGGGCTATTCCACGGACAGCGACGTGCTCGAGTCCCTTGCCGGGATGAACCCCATCGTTAACACGGTCATCGAGTATCGCTTCTTAACGAAGCTCAAGTCCACGTTCATCGACGCGATGCTCCGAAAGATCACCCCGGACGGCAGGATCCATACGACGCTCAACCAGAACGTCACCGCGACCGGGCGCATTTCAAGCGCCGAGCCGAACCTCCAGAACATACCCGTCCGCACGGAGCAGGGGAGAAGGATCCGAAAGGCGTTCATCGCCAGCCCCGGCTGCGTGCTCGTCGGCGCGGATTATTCGCAGATAGAGCTAAGGGTGCTCGCGCACATGTCCGGCGACGAAACGCTCACCGCCGCATTCAGATCGGGCGGCGACATCCATGCCCAGACCGCCGCGGAGGTCTTCGGCGTCCCGCGGGAAGAGGTGACGAAGGAGATGCGCTCCGCCGCAAAAGCGGTCAACTTCGGCATAGTCTACGGCATAAGCGAGTTCGGGCTTGCGAATCAGCTCGGCATACCGCGCTGGAAGGCGGGCGAGTACATAAAGAAGTACCTCGCAAGGTGCACCGGCGTAAGGGATTACATGAAGGAAGCCGTCGCCAAAGGGAAGGAGAACGGCTATGCCGTCACCCTCGCCGGCAGGAGGAGGGACCTTCCCGAGTTAAAGAGCGGCAATTTCAACACCCGCTCCTTCGGCGAAAGGGTCGCGATGAACATGCCCGTGCAGGGCAGCGCCGCCGATATAATAAAGCTCGCCATGCTGCGCGTCCACGATGCGCTCCAGAGGGGCGGCTTCAAGGCGAAGCTCGTTCTGCAGATCCACGACGAGCTTATCATCGACTGCCCCGTTGAGGAGAAGGACGCCGCTGCAAAGCTCCTGCGCGATTCGATGCTCGGCGTTCCCGTCGAGGGCGAAGCGCCAGAAACGACGAAGATAGGCGAAATGCTCAAGCTCACCGTGCCGCTCGTCGCCGACGTCGCGGAAGGTCACAGCTGGTTCGATACGAAATAAGTATCGGTCTTTCCCCTTTGGAGAAGACAAAAAAGCAAGACGATATAATACTATTTGCCGTTCCCGGCGACGCATTCGGTCAATGGGAACGGCGTTTCTTTATCCCGATCCTTTGACAGGTATTACCTTTTTACGGATTAAATTCAAAAAATGGAATAAAATACTTCAATATACTTAAAAATATAATTAGAAAATGTGTTCTTAAAGAGGGGTGAGAAACACGGCAAAAAGCAAGGTGGGAAAAGGGAAAAACGGAGGTGGAGGGGCGTTGGAAAAAAGGGCAAAAAAAGTT